>CAJXYC010000042.1 GCA_913063365.1 uncultured Cellulomonadaceae bacterium | reverse complement strand
CATTCCTCTCGTCCTCGTTGGTCTCGTCGGCTGGACCTACGAGTACTACCGGGGGTACTTTGGCCGCTGATCAGCTCACTGTCCGTCTGGCCTCTGCGCCAGACCATGACCGCGTGTTAGAGCTGGTGCAGAAACTGGACCACGTGTTCGACGTGGAGCCAGCGAAGTTCTCTGACACCTTTGAGTTTGTCCTTGCGGATACCGGCCGCACAATGGTCCACGTGGCGGAACAAGAAGGCGACATCGTGGGGTATTGCCTGACCACTGTCACTCCCTTGCTGTATTCGAATGGCCCTTCAGCTCAGCTCCAAGAGATTGTCGTTGACGAAGAGAAGAGGGTCTCTGGAGTCGGCACAGCCCTTGTCCGTGCCGTGGAGGCTGCGTGTGAGCAGCTAGGCGTGAAGCAGCTCACGGTGGCATCGCGTCGGGCGGGTGGTTTCTACGACCGTCTCGGCTACAGCCAACAGGCTGAATACATGCGCCGGTTGTTCTAAGTAGGCGCCGTCGGGGTCTGAGACTGCTATGCGGAGGCACTGCCTGCCTGGCCGCGGCCAGGGCTGTCGCCGGTCGGTGGCTTATGGTGTGGCCGACCCGACCAACACCCTGACCCCTTCTAAGCCGGGGCTGGTTAAGTGGGCGTCGCTAGTGCTTCTGCGCCTCGAGTTCGCGCTCACCTACGGGGCTCACTCGGTCCTCGAAGAACCAGTTTGAGAACGCGCTACGGGTACGGCGTCCCACAGTGATCTTGCCCTTTTCGTTGGGGCGTACCGGAAGAGGCTTGTGCTCTTCGTAGTCGAGAAGCTTCCAGCGCTCGTGCTCGTCCAGCTGCTCGTGGACTTCGACGTACTGTCCGCCCGGGAGGCGCACAATACGCCCTGATTCGAAGCCGTGCAGCGCGATCTCGCGGTCTTTGCGTTGCAGGGCCAGACAGGTGCGCTTGGTAATCACGAAGGCAAATACCGGCCCGAAAATCACCAGGAACTGCAAGAAAGTGATGACACCCTCAATACTCATCCGGAAGTGTGTCGCAATCAGGTCAGAGCTCGCGGCAGCCCACAGCACGGCATAGAACGTGACACCGGCGGCGCCGATACCCGTGCGGGTCGGGGCGTTGCGGGGACGATCGGCGATGTGGTGCTCGCGCTTGTCGCCAGTGACCCATGCCTCAAAGAAGGGGTAGAGGAAGACCAGACCAATAAACACCAGCAGTGCGATGGTCGGAATCAGCACACCCCAGGCCCAGGTATATCCAAACCAGACTGTCTCCCAGCCCGGTGGGATGAGCCGCAAAGCACCGTCGGCAAAGCCGATGTACCAGTCTGGCTGCGTACCCGCACCAACGGGGGAGGGGTCGTAGGGGCCGTAGTTCCAAATCGGATTAATCGTGAATGTCGAGGCCATCAGCATGATGACGCCGAAGACAATGAAGAAGAATCCACCAGCTTTCGCGGCAAACACCGGCATCACCGGGGCTCCGACGACGTTGTCGTTTGTGCGTCCAGGCCCCGCAAACTGGGTGTGCTTGTTCACAACCAGGAGCACAAGGTGCAATGCCAGCGTCGCAATCAGGATTGCCGGCAACAACATGATGTGGAGGATGTAGAGCCTCGGAATCACTTGATCTCCAGGGAATTCGTCTCCGAAGAGCAGGTAGGAGATCCAGACGCCAATCACCGGGAAGGCTTTCACCATTCCATCGATAATTCTCAACCCGTTTCCGGAGAGCAGGTCGTCAGGCAGCGAGTAGCCGGTGAAGCCCTCAGCCATGGCGAGGATGAACAGAACGAAGCCGATGACCCAGTTCAACTCACGTGGCTTGCGGAATGCTCCGGTGAAGAAGACACGAAGCATGTGCAGGCCGATGGCAGCGATAAACAGTAGAGCTGCCCAGTGGTGCGCCTGCCGCATCAACAGACCACCCCGAATGTCGAACGAGAGGTCGAGCGCGGTGTGGTACGCCACTGCCATTTCTACGCCCTTGAGCGGGAGGTAGGAGCCTTCGTATTCCACCTTGGTCATCGACGGGTCGAAGAAGAAGGTCAGGAACGTTCCAGTGATGAGGATGACAACGAAGCTGTAGAGCGCCACTTCTCCGAGCATGAATGACCAGTGGTCAGGGAAGATTTTGCGGCCGAGGGTCTTCACAGCAACGGAGGCACTGGTGCGCTCGTCGATGTAGTTGGCGGCAGCACCGGTAAACCGCATGCCTGGGCCGGTCTCGGCTTTCTTCTGTTCAGTGTTCGTTGTCACAGTCATAATGAGCGCTCCCAGTAGCTCGGTCCAACTGGTTCAGTGAAGTCACTTTGTGCTACTAAATATCCTTCCGCATCAACGGTGATAGGAAGCTGAGGAAGCGGGCGCGCCGCTGGCCCAAAGATCACTTCGCACTGGTTCGACACATCGAACTGCGACTGGTGACAGGGACACAGCAGGTGGTGAGTGTGTTGCTCGTAGAGCGCCACAGGGCACCCCACGTGGGTGCAGATCTTTGAGTAGGCCACGATGCCTTGGTACGACCAGGTTTTCCGCTCCTCTGATTCGTTCAAGTCCTCAATCGGGAGCCGCATCAGCAGCACAGCTGCCTTCGCTTTTTCCTCAAGCTTGCCGTCTTTGAGCTTCTTCAGGCCGTCTGGGATGACGTGGAAGGCAGAGCCGATGGTGACATCGGCCGCCCGAATGGGCTCCCCGGATGGGTCGCGGGTGAGGCGCACACCTTTGTCCCACATCGTCTGCTTCATCAAGTCCTGGGGTGTGGCCGCTGGGGCCAAGTCCCTAAACAGCACCACAGCGGGAATCGGGGTGGCGAGGAGGGCACCGATGAGGGTGTTCCGGACCAGGGAACGACGAGTAAACCCGCTCTCTTCGTTCGCCTGGGTGAAAATCTCTGCGGCACCTTCTCGGGTTTCGTCGTCTCCACGGGTGGGGTGGCGCTCTTCGACCATTTCGGTCTCCGGCATGAGGGTTTTTGCCCAGTAGACGGCACCAAAACCGATTCCAAGAAGCCCCAGGGTGATGCCAATACCGGTGAGGCCGTTGTTCAGACGGACTGAGGTCATATCGCCCGGAATGATGGGGAAGTAGACGTAGGCAACGGTGGCGAAAATACTGCCGAGAATGGAAAGCCCAAAGAACAGAGCAATCCGCTTCTCCGCCTTCTTCGCCTCCTTCGGATCCTTGTCCGTCATGCGGTGAGCCTCTTCAGGCAAGCCTGGGTTCTGAGGCGCGTCAGAACGCTCGATAGCTGAACCCGGATCGGGCTCGTAGCTGTAGTCGTGCGAGTCGTCGCGCTCAGCGGGCTCTTTGGCCATCCGGAGGTCTCCTTGAGTCCAGTGTTGGGTCAGTGGGCTCTGGCGGTCAGCCAGATAGTTATTGCAATCAAGACACCTAGACCGATAATCCAGACGAAGAGTCCTTCGGCCACCGGCCCAATACTGCCGAGGCTAAATCCGCCCACTGACGGATTGTTCTCGACGTACTCGATGTAGGTGATGATGTCGTTCTTTTCCTCGGGGGAGAGGTTCATGTCGCTGAAGACAGGCATGTTCTGAGGCCCGGTCACCATTGCCGCGTAGACGTGAATGGGGTCAACACCGACGACCGCCGGTGCCCACTTGCCTTCGGTCAATGCACCACCGGCACCTGCCACGTTGTGACACATCGCACAGTTAATGCGGAAGAGCTCGGCTCCCTTTGCGGTGTCACCATCTGCGGCGTAGTAACGCGGATCGGGGAGGCCAGGACCCGGGGCAAGTGTCGCCACCCATGCGCCCATGGCATCAATCTGGGGCTGCGTGAACTGAACGGGCTTTTTCTCCGCCTGCGGGCCGGAGGCAGCCATCGGCATACGGCCTGTTCCAACCTGGAACTCGACCGACAGGGCTCCCACGCCAATCAGGGAGGGTCCTGCTTCCGTTCCTTCACCGTTTGTCCCGTGACAACTCGCGCAGTTGGCGAGGAAGAGCCGCTCGCCGTCTTCAATCAAGGTGGCGGAGGGCACGTTGTCCTCCTGAGCGCTAGCAATACCGGCTGAGGTCGCGGCGTAGGCGCCCCCGGTCACAAACAGGCCGAGGACCAGCAACGCCACTCCCACGAGGGGGTGGCGACGACCCGTCCGGTGCTGCTTCTTCGCGCTCATTTCTTCCTTTTCGTGTCTATTGCAATACGTAAATAACGAGGAACAAACCAATCCACACCACGTCAACAAAGTGCCAGTAGTAAGAGACCACAATGGCGCTCGTCGCTTCGCGGTGGGTAAAAACTTTGACGGCGTAGGCCCGGCCGATGACAAGCAAGAAAGCAATCAGACCACCGGTCACGTGGAGGCCGTGGAAGCCGGTGGTGATGTAAAACGCCGAGCCATAGGCGTCGGAGCTCAAACTGAGACCTTCGCTCACGAGGAATGCGTACTCATAAACCTGACCGGCCACGAAGATGGCACCCATGATGTAGGTCAGGTAGAACCACTCGATCATTCCCCACTTGGCCGGAGACCAGCCCGTCCGTCGGTGCTGCAGTCGCTCGGCCGCGAACACCCCGAACTGGGCGGTGACCGACGAGAGCACCAAGATTGTGGTGTTGATGGCGGCGAAGGGAATGTTGAGTTTTTCGACTCCGGAGGTCCACAGCTCTGGGGAGGTGCTACGAAGCGTGAAGTAGATGGCGAAGAGGCCAGCGAAGAACATGACCTCGCTACCAAGCCAGACAATGGTTCCTACGGCTACGGTGTTCGGCCGGTTGATTGTCGGAGGAAGGCTCGTAGTCGCTGAAGTCACCCCCATATTATGCCGGAAAAGACTGGGAGCTCTTGCAAGACGTGGCCCCGTTTTGGCTGGGAAAGTAGGCTGAAAATATGTCGAAAGAATCCCGAGCGTGGGCAGAGCTTCTCACTGCTCTGCTGAGCTCTGAAGATCTCTCAGTCGCCGAGGCCACTGAGGCGATGAATCGCGTGATGTCGGGAGAGGTCTCGGACGCACAGCTGGCCGCTTTTCTCGTCGCTCTGCGGGCGAAGGGTGAGACGGTGGACGAAGTCGTCGGGTTTCGCGCAGCAATTTTGGACAACGCAGTGCCCCTTGATATCCCGCCGATGGTTCTCGACATTGTGGGGACCGGGGGAGACCCTTATGGCGCTGTGGTCAATGTGTCCTCGATTGCGGCGGTTGTTGCCGCCGCTGCGGGAGCCCCGGTCGTCAAACATGGCAACCGAGCAGCGAGTTCGTCGTCCGGCGCGAGCGACGTTCTGGGCGAGCTCGGAGTGAATCTTGAGCTCACCCCGGAACAAGTGGCCAAGGTGTTCCACGAGGTCGGACTCACCTTTGTGTTCGCCGCCAAGTTCCACCCAGGATTTCGGCACGCCGCAACGGCGAGAAAAGACATCGGCATCCCCACGATCTTCAACATCCTGGGGCCGCTGTGTAACCCAGCCCGGCCTGAGGCCAGTGCAGTGGGCGTGGCCAGCCAGGAACGTATTCCCCAGATCGCCGGAGTCTTCCGCACAAGGGGTGCCACAGCCCTGGTCTATCGAGGCGACGACGGAATCGACAAGATGACCACGACCGGATACACCCGGGTGTGGGAGGTCTCACGGGGTGAGGTCGTCGAACATGTCATCGACATCACTGAGCTCGGCCTGCCGAAGGCAGAAATCGAGGACATCTTGGGCAAGGACCCCGCTCACAACGCGCAGCTGGCCAGGGGAGTGTTCGCAGGAGACCCAGGGCCGATTCGAGACATCGTTGCCCTTAATACGGCCGCTGGGCTGGAAGCATTCGACCTTGCCTCGCACCCTGAGCGTCACAGCCAACCACTGCGGGAACGACTGGTTGAGAAAATTGCGGTGGCTCAGTCAGCCATTGACGATGGCTCGGCCCAGGCCAAGTTTGACGAGTGGGTTACCGCCACTCAATCAGTGGGGTAGGGCCTCCATCACGCGCCATCAAGCCAGCGGGCATCGAGAAATCCTTAGTTTGACATAATAATGATTATCGGTCTTTAGATCAAAACGCAGGATCGGCGACCAGAGCATCTGCCAAATCGCTGTCCACGATTAGGCCTGAAACGAGTCCGCCCCGAATTGCAGCGATAGTTGCCGCAGACTTCGCAGCTCCGACGGCAACCACAATTTTCCGTGGAAGTTTTTTCAACTGCGAATGGGAGATGGCAATCGCTCGCTCTTGAAATGCAGCATCAACGACCTCCCCCTGAGCGTCGATAATGATGCCGGCTATATCCGCAACGGCTCCTTGTTTCTTCATCGTGCGAACCTCAGCGTCTGTCAGAAAGTCAATGAGCTGTGATTCGTTGGTTTTCCATCCGCCAATAGCGAGGAGAGCTGTGGAAACGGACGGCCAAAGGTTGATTGTGCCAGCGATGTCAGGCTGCGAGCGAATCGCCTGGGCGGTGGCAGCTTGAGTCACGATCAGCGGCGAGAAGATGGGGAAGACATCGCCGCCGGATATGTCGGAGACTCGCCTGACGAGTTCGACAGAGGACGAGCTCAAATCCCCTGAGAGAGATCCCGCAAGTTGCACGACCGAAATTCTGGGCAGGCCGGACATGTGTTCGGCGGTCGTCGTGAGAGTTCTCCCCCATGAGATTCCGAGTACATCTCCTCGCCGCAGAGTGTTTCCCAAAAACTTGGCCGCCGCAGCTCCCACCTGATCGCGAACCTCAAGTGCGGATCCTCCGGATCGGACAACTACGCACTCGTCGAGACCCGTGACATCGCCTAGGTGTTTTGAGAGCGCATCGTCCAAAACTCCAGAATCATTGATTGAAATTGAGACCAACCCCGTCTCTTGGGCCCTGGTCAGCAGTCGAGCCACACGGAAACGTGAAATAGCAAGTTCGTCGGCAATCTCAGTCCGTGAATGGCCTTCGATGTAGTGAAGGCGGGCGACTTGCGCCATCAGCGAGCGCTCTCGGTCGAGTTTCAGCTGCTTTTCGCTCGGTTCTTGCGCGATGTACTGCATCGTGTTTTAGATTCCCATCCCACCCTGCGGGCGGTCAACGCTTATCGAGCTCTCCCCCATTATGGCGATAAAACTGCCGAGCGTTCTCCCTAGCCTATGAGTCAAGCACGGAAGTGCGGCAGCCAGGAGAGACTTCTCCCGTTGGCAAGCAGGAGTAACCTCGGGAGGTGGAAATAATTCGACCGGAGGGCCCTTCTCTCCCTGAGATGAGCGGTTCTGCGTGGGAAGCCTTAGAGGAGATGATCTGGTGAAAGAAATTCCTGAAAAAATGCGGGCTAGCGTCCTGCGCAGCGTCCACAACGTGGCGGTGGAGGAACGACCAGTGCCGGTGCCCCAACCTGATGAAGTTTTGATCCAGGTTGGCAGTGTGGGCGTTTGTGGCTCAGATGTCCATTACTACGAGCATGGTCGAATCGGAGGGTTCGTGGTTGAGGCTCCGTTAATTTTGGGTCACGAGCTTGGCGGGACCATTGTCGCAGTAGGCGCGGAAGTCGACCCTGGACGGGTCGGAACGCGAGTTGCCGTGGAGCCGCAACGCCCATGTCGCGCGTGCGAGTTTTGTTTCCGAGGCGATTACAACCTGTGTCCCAAAATGGAGTTTTATGCCACTCCACCAATTGATGGTGGATTTTGCGAATTTGTGACCATTCAGGGGTTCTTCGCCCACGAGATTCCAGATGAAATCTCTGATGATTCGGCTGCCCTGATGGAGCCTCTCTCGGTGGGTATTGCGGCGGCACAGAAGGGCGGTGTGAAGCCGGGAGACACGGTCTTAATCACTGGTGGCGGGCCTATCGGCATCATCACAGCGCAAGTGGCATGGGCATTCGGCGCGGCCCGTGTGATTGTCTCAGACATCGATTCGTCTCGGCGCGAGCTAGCGGCAGAATATGGTCGAGCCGAGGTTCTGGATCCAGGTGTTGACGCCACAGACTCGATAAATGCTGAGGTCTTTATCGATGCTTCGGGAGCCACTCCTGCGATTGAGGCAGGAATCCGTGCAACCAAGTCTGGCGGGACCGTCGTCCTGGTCGGTAGTGCCGACATCGTTCCGCTGTCTGTCCCAGAGGTCGCTATGCGAGAGTTGAACGTGACGGGAATCTTCCGTTACACCGGCACATGGCCAATCGGTCGTGAGATGTTGAAGTCAGGTGCGGTTCAGCTGGACCCACTTGTGACTCATGTGTACGGGCTGTCGCAGGTCGAGGAAGCTCTCAATGGTGAGGGGGCCCCAAACAGACTGAAATGTATTGTCCGCCCAGGTGTCGAGTCTGTCGCGGATCCCGAGGTGGTTCGCTAAGAGTGCGCATACGGCGGCGCCGGCTGGGCACTGATGGTTTCTAAGGCAAGAGTCCCAGCTCATGCCGGACCTCATCCTGCGTTGGCATAGCGATTGCTCCGCCCCGTCTGGAGCAGACAATTCCTGCCACGACAAACGCCTGCTCGACGACTTCTCGCCAGTCGTTATGACTTTCCGGTAGTCCTTTGGTGGCAATTTGTTGGACGATGCTCGCCATTGTGGCGTCACCTCCGCCGGTCGTGTCTTGCACTCCCAAGGCAACCCAGGGCTTCACTTCACCGACTTGAGAACCGGTGTAAAGCGAAGCGGCCTCGCCCGCTCGGGTTATCAGCACAGCCTGTGTTCGGCCGTTCAGCGCTGCGAGGGCAATGCTCTCTTCGCTTTGTCCTGGATATGCCGCAGCGATGTCCTCGGCACTGAACTTTAGAAAATCGGCAAGCCCAATCATCTGGCCCAAGCGGCCTCTGTAGTCGTCCCAATCGCTGACCATGCTGGCGCGCACGTTGGGATCAAAGGTGCAGACGCCGTCTGTCGCAGAAAGCGCAGCTCTGGCTGAGTCGAAAGTAAGGTCTTCAAGCATCGCGAGTGAGCCGGTATGAACGACTCGCGCGGTGCGAATTATCTCCCTGGAGGAAATCGCCGGAGGTAAGAAACCGTATGACGCGGGCGAGGCATAAAACGCGTACTGCGGTTCAGCATCCACGAATGAAGTCATGGCAATGGTGGTGTTGCAGTGACTGACGACATTCGTCAAGTCAGTCCCGATTCCCTCGGCCTGCAGAAAATGTCGCATTCTGTCGCCGAGAGCGTCGCCCGCAAAAGACCCAGCAAATTCGACGTTGCATCCCAAACGCCGAGCACCAACCGCCACGTTGAAGGGTGAGCCTCCCCAAGCAGCCATATAGGTCGGCTGGGTGTCGTCGCTGATTTCAATCATGTCGACAAGTGCCTCGCCAATGGACACAATGGGACTGCTCATGATTGACCCTTCGCCAGACCGTTAAAGAGTGTGTTCATGATGTCAGGTAATTCGCGTGGTTCATAGGGCTCGGACGTGGCACGCAGCTCCTCGAGACTCCACCACGCCCATTTGGTGACGTCGACGTGCTCTGACTCCGTCCAGCCAGAGCGATCCGGTTCAAATTCCGCAGACACCGACACGGCGAAAAACTCTTGATGGGCACCGGGAAAAATCGCGTCGTCGTAGGGCAGAGGAATGTTCTCCTGGTAAATCCGCGCGCCGACTTCCGACACCTGAAGGCCGGTTTCCTCCAAGATTTCCCGCCTCGCTGCGTCCTCGTGGGTCTCCCCCGGATCCACTCCCCCTCCAGGGACAATCCAGCGCGACCAGTTGCTGGAATCAGGTGCCCTCGTCCACATCAACAGCACCCGTTTCTCAGGGGTGTA
>CAJXYC010000041.1 GCA_913063365.1 uncultured Cellulomonadaceae bacterium | reverse complement strand
GACACACGTCCCATTCCCGTCCAAGGGGGTATTCCGCAGCGAGTGTGGACCATTGCCATCGCGGGTGGCGTGGCAGCCATCCTCGTCGTGGTCGGGGCGATTGCACTCATCAATTCCCGACTGGCGCCAGACGAAGAACCCGCCACGGACGATGCTGCCGTCGTCGTCGAAGAGCCCGCGGAAGAACCGGAGCCAGAACCTGCCCCAGAGCCAGAGCCGGAGCCGGAACCTGCTCCGGAACCAGAGCCTGAACCCGAAGAACCGCAGGTGACAACGGTCACTGTTCCCGAGTCAGACATCCTCGGAAAAACCGAAGCTCAAGTGACCGAGCTTCTGACTGCAGCGGGTCTGCGGATTGATGCGATCACGGGGAATATTGCGCCGTCTCAGGACGCGGTGGGACAGGCGTACCGGGTCAACCCGACGGGAAGTGTCGCGGAGAACACCTTGATTGCCGTGTATTTCTACGCCGAGATTCCTTCTCCCCCGGCACCATCGAAGATGGTGGTGACCCCGGCGGCAGGTCCGTACGCGCCTGCCGATGAAATCACGCTTAGTTGGCCCGCCTACGCACAGTGTCCAAGTGGCTTCCCCGTAACCAACTACATCCTGGAAATCGTGGGCGGAACGCTGATTGACGAAGCAGACGCGACACTCGGGCCCAACAAGAATTCCGTCGGAATCACCTTGGGTGACCCAGGAACATTCCAAGCCAGCTACGTCGTGAGTTGCTCCGATATCAACACCCCGAAGTCGGAGACAGTGTCCGTCACCATCACCGACCCCGATGCCGGTTCTGAGGAAGAGTCAGACGGTGGCGGCGACGGTGGCGGCGGAGCCTAAATCAGTAGACTGACCGCTTAGCTTGGGTTGTGTCGAGCCAGGCAGTCTGAGGAGCGTGTCACAGTGACCAACCCCACCAGGGGGCCGTGGACCGGCCGGGTTCTCTCCGGTCGATACGAAGTGCACGAACTGATTGGCCGTGGCGGCATGGCGGATGTCTATCTCGGTCGGGATGGTCGGCTGGGCAGAAACGTCGCCATCAAGGTTCTCAAGTCCACCCTCTCCACCGACGAGTCAGCACGCAATCGCTTCCGCAATGAAGCAATGGCCGTGTCTCAGATGGCCCACCCCACTGTTGTCCGGGTCTTTGACGCAGGAGACGAACAAGACCAAACGGACGGGCAGCCGGCAGGTTCGACGACGCCGTTTATCGTCATGGAGCACGTCGAAGGTCGCCTCCTAAGCGACATCATCCACCGCGGTGTCATCGATGAAGCAGCCGCGCTCGGAATTATCGATGGTGTCTTAAACGCCCTCGAGGTATCCCATGCCGCGGGAATCATTCACCGCGACATCAAACCCGCCAACGTCATGATGACCAAAGACGGGGGTGTCAAGGTCATGGACTTTGGTATTGCCAAAGCCATTGCTGTGGGGATGCCGGAAGGGACAGAAACCTCCTCGATTCTGGGAACAGCTCTCTATATCTCTCCCGAACAAGCCCGGGGTCAGGACGCGACCGAGCGAAGCGATCTCTACTCCGTGGGTGTGATGTTCTATGAAATGCTCGCGGGACGGCCGCCCTTTAGCGGTGAGTCTCCGGTGACCGTCGCCTTCCAACACATCAACGACGACGTTCCCCCCTTACAACTACAAAACGCTCGTCTCACAGCAGGCACGGTTCGAATTGTCCACCAGCTATTGAAGAAGGAACCCGGTGAGCGCTTTGGCTCCGCGGGCGAAGTCCGACAAGCTCTGAACTCTCTGCCCGAGCCAGGCTCAGAAAAACCTGCGGAGTCTCCTCTCATCACTCAAGCACCAGGACCGACTGCCGGACTGATTGACATTCAAAAAGTCGACGAGCCCGATGCCGTCACTGCCAGCGTCCCGCAGCCCACCTGGCAGTCCGAGCAAGAACCCGCCGTGGAGTTCTCCATGCCCGCAGGCGGCGGCGTCCAACAGGCGAGTGTCCCGAGGCTTGCCATTGGTCTGGGTGCGGTGATTTCTCTTGGCATGCTCGCGGCCATTGTGTTGTGGCTCTTTACCCTGAACCCCTCAACCGTCACCGCAAATCAGGCACCGATGGTCCCTGATTTGCGCGGACAAAGCGAAGCTGTTGCCGTGAACACCATTGACGCGCTGGGACTCGATCCCGTCGTGGTCAGACGAGTAAGCGGGGAGTTTGACGAGGGCTTGGTGGTCCGGACCGAGCCAGGACCTGGGCTTCGTATTTCGGAAGGAGAGCCTGTGCGAGTGATTATCTCTGCAGGGGCCGACCAGATCGAGCTTCCAGACCTCATCAACCAAACAGCCTCTGATGCGCGGGAGCAATTGACCGCACTAGGCCTTGGTGTCACCGAAGACCAAAGTGACTACTCTCCCAATGTCGAGGAGGGCACCGTTCTTGGCATGACGCCACAACCCGGCACGTCACTGAACCCCGGCGATGCGGTGACCTTGATTGTGTCGAACGGGCTTGTGCGGGTGCCGGATGTCACCGGTCTGACTATTGGCGAGGCCAATCCTCTTCTCAGCGGACCGGATATTCAGTTGACTGTTCGGCTCCAGCCAGACGGTGGGTGTGCCGGGCAAACCGTTCAAGCCCAGTCACTTCCCCCTGGCGATCACCCTCAACGATCTGAAATTGTGTTGCGCTACTGCGCGGGGTTTGACCCAGCTAACCCCTTCCCCGAAGAGGGAGACGGGTAGTTAGGACGAGCTCACCCGCGGGCTTAAGCCCCGCGCGGTGTCGATGGCTCCCACTTGGCCTGCTTTTTCCAGCCAGTTCGCCAGCATCATGTAGCCACCCTCGGTGACGACCGATTCCGGGTGGAACTGCACCCCGTAGACCGGCTTTTCCCGGTGGCACAAGCCCATGATGACCCCACCCGTGGTCCTGGCTGTCACGTCCAGTTCGTCTGGGACGGTCCCGTCAACGACGGCCAAGCTGTGGTACCTCGTTGCCCTGAATTCATCCGGGACGCCGGCAAAGAGCTCATGTCCCTCATGGTGAACCTGAGAGGTTTTTCCGTGCATTAGCTCATCCGCGTGTTCGACCTTGCCGCCAAGCGCTTCCGCGATGGCCTGGTGACCAAGGCACACTCCAAGAAGCGGCTTTGATTGAGCGAGTGCCTCATGAACGATGTCGATAGACACTCCCGCATCGGCCGGGGTTCCGGGTCCGGGCGAGAGAAGCACGCCGTCGTAGCTGGCGATCAGTTCTGGAAGTTCCGCAGTGGTGACCGAATCGTTTCGGATGACGTCGGTTGTGGCCCCCAACTGATGCAGATAGCCATTCAGGGTGTACACGAAGCTGTCGTAGTTGTCGACAACAAGAATGTGAACCATGGAACCCCTGACTACTGGTGTCGCCAACACGCTAGCGCGTTGATTCGATACGCGGTAACGAGAGCCTGATTACAGCTGGGCTACCCTCAGCTACACTTTCCCGCATGGCTCAAAACAGTAAAGGTCGCGATTCCGTCATCACCGCCGAGGGCGACGACAAGAACCCCTTCTGGTTCAAGCCGGTTATGTTCGGCCTGATGTTGATCGGGCTCGTGTGGATCCTGACCTACTACATCTCGGGAACGGGCCTTCCCGTTCCGTCATTGGGCCCCTGGAACATTGCCGTTGGCTTTGGGGTCATGTTTGTGGGCTTCTTGATGACCACACGGTGGCGCTAAACCCACTTTTTCTGGGCTGTTGAGGGCTGGGGATAAGCCTGTGGATAACAGTGTGCGGTTTACCCGTCACGGAGCCCGGTTTTAGAGCAGAACAAACCTGGCCGCGGTCAAAATCACTTGACTGCCAAACACCAGTCCAAATAGCCCAGCTTGGCCACCTGGAAACCCACTTTCGCGCTGTTTGACAAGCCCCCACGCAAGGGCCAAACCGGCAATCAGACCCCCAATATGGGCCTGCCAGGAGACTCCTGGCACGAGGAAGCCGATCACCAGATTGAGCAGTAAAACTATGAGCAGTTGGGGGTTTTGCACCCCAAACGACTGCTGCAGAACCAAGAGCGCACCGAACAGGCCAAAAATCGCCCCTGACGCACCAATCACTGCCTGATTGAAGCCCAACCACAGCACGGCGACCGAGCCACCGAGGCCGGAGAGCAAGAAAAGCATGGCAAATCGCCCAGAACCTAAAAGACGTTCCAAAATCGTGCCCAAAACCCACAACGAATAGCCGTTGAAAAGGATGTGGAAAAACGACCTCTCCGAATGCACCAACATCAGGGTGACCATGCGCCACGGCTGATCAATAGTGGCTGGCGGGTAATACAAGAGCAGGTTGGTCACCAAGCCTTGAGTGAGCAACTGAGCGAGAAAAACAACCGCAATCGTGCCAAGAAGGGCGTAGGTGACCGGAGTCTCGCCCAGTGACGACATCCGTCTGGAGCGCTTTACCGCGGGAGACGCATTCTTGTTCGCCTCACGTTGGCACTCGGGACAGTGAACACCCACCGCTGCGGGAATCTGGCAGTCCCCACAGACTGTCCGCGCACACCGCTGGCAGAGCACGAAGCTCTGCCGACGAGGGTGCCGGTAACAGTAGTCGTCGGAGGACGAATCAGTCACTAGAGGGCAGTGATAGTCACACTTGTCATGACGACATCGTCGACAGGACGGTCATTCGCTCCCGTGGGGGTGGCCTCAATGCTTTGAACAACGGCCTTGGATTCGTCATCGAGGACGGCCCCGAAGATGGTGTGGTTTCCCTGCAGCCAGGGGGTGGGGGCCACGGTGATGAAGAACTGTGATCCGTTGGTTCCTTGACCACCGCGCTTGCCGGCATTGGCCATGGCGAGCAGGAAGGGCTCCCCAAAGGTGAGCTCGGGATGAATCTCATCGTCGAACTGGTACCCGGGCCCTCCCGTCCCGGTGCCGAGCGGATCGCCGCCCTGAATCATGAATCCAGGAATCACCCGGTGAAAGATGACGTCGGTGTAGAGGGGAGTGGTCTGGGGCTCGCCCGTCATGGGGTCGGTCCATTCGATGTCTCCTGTGGCCAAACCGATGAAGTTCCGAACCGTCTTCGGAGCGTGGTTTTCAAAAAGGCCCAGGTGAATATCGCCGTGGGAGGTATGCAGAGTTGCTGTGTGAGTGTGCGTAGTCATCGCTCTAGTCTGCCAGTTCCTCACACCGGGGTCTGGGTTCTATTTCGGCAGCTTTCAGAGTTTTCTGCCACACTTGTGGCGCCCATCCCAGGAAGGAAATGACATGGATCTTTCCAAGCGTCGCGAGCGCGAGCTCAGTCGCCTGAGCGCTGACGCCAGTGAACTGTGGCACAAGCAGCGCGACCTTTTCGGGCGTGCAGGCGATCTTCTTCGGGATGCCGGTCGTCAGGCTGGTGATATCGGGCGCGACGAGGTCTACCCACGCACCCGGGATTCCCTCGAGCACGTCCTAGCTCCTGCTGTTGCGCGAATCAAGCGTGGACCCTCAGAGCGAGAGTCCAGGTTGGGCCCGGGCGCCTACATCCTGATGGCAATCGGTGCGGCCACGGTCGCTGTCATCGGCTACGCCGTCTGGAGCACTTTGCGCTCAGACGAAGACCTCTGGGTCGAAACCGACGACGAGTAACTAGGTGTGGTCGGGGATTCCTATTTCCCCGGTGGCAGTCGTCACTCTGTGCTTTTTCCGCACATACACTTCTCTGCGCTGTGACGCCAGGTAACTGCCGATCACCACGAGTGGGAACCCCACGAGGAACCCTGGTGTGAGTGGTTCGTTGAGGAAGATCACACCCAACAAGATGGCGACGACGACATTGACATAGGTAATAAGGGTGGACCGACCAGGCCCGATCTCTTTGATGAGAGCGAAAAAGACGATAAACCCAAGCGCGGACGCCACAACGCCCAGATAGACAACCGCAATAATCCCCGACAGTGAGGGGGCCTGGGCCAAATCCTGCGGCAGAGTGAACGCGACAGGAACGCTGTAGACCGCTGTCACCATCATCATCGACAGCGTGATAACTCCCAGAGTGGGGGTGTTGTGCAGTCGCCTATCGGCAATGATGGGCGCTGTCGCGTAGCCAACGGCAGCCCCCACAAGCATCAAGACTGGAATGATCTCAATCCGTCCGGCGAAGGCATCAATTCCCACAAGCGCGACCACACCGGCGAAACCCGTCACCAGCCCCAAGACGGTTAAGGGATGCCAGGCGGAGCGATCGCCAAGAAGCCCAATGACGAAGGCGGCAATGAAGGGGACGGTGGTAATCAGCAGCCCCGCCAAACTGGAGGACACACTGCGCTCTGCCTGAGTAATCAGCGCCCACGGAATCACCATCTCGAGGACGGCGAAAGCCAGAACGTATCGCCAGGACTTCAGGGCAGGCAGCAGGGCCTTCTGCTGAATGGCAATGGGCAGCAGGACCAGGGAGCCAATGGCCACCCGAATCCACACAATCGTGGCGGTGGAGAACTCGTCAATCGCGAGAGCAATAAAGAAATAGGGGGTTCCCCAAATGACGCCTGCGGTGAGGAAAAGAAGCAGACCTTTGGGTGACACCAGGAAAGCGTACAACCCGCGCGAGGAGGTCGATTACTCCTCTGCGGGAAACGGAAAAGGGCGAGTCCGTCATGGACTCGCCCTTCTCACAGAAGCAGAGAAAGCTACTTCACAGAAGCCTTCAGCTTGGAGCCAGCCGACACCTTCACGCTGTTGCTGGCAGCGATCTGGATAGCCGCACCCGTCTGGGGGTTACGGCCCATGCGGGCGGCACGGTGGGTGCGCTCAAAGGAGAGCCATCCCGGGATGCTGACTTTGGTGCCCTTCTTCAATTCGCTGGTCACCACGTCGAAGATGGCGTCGACGACACCGTTAACGGCGGCCTGGGTGTGGCCGGTCTCAGCTGCCACTGCAGCTACGAGCTCTGAGCGGTTCATTTGGTCTGGTCCTCCTCGGACTGTTTAGCGAGCAATACCCGGCGTTGCCGAGCTGTAAGCAAGCTACCAGCTGGATTTGGTGATGCCAGGCAATTCGCCACGGTGTGCCATATTGCGGAATCTCACGCGAGAAATGCCGTATTTGCTGAGCACACCACGGGGACGACCGTCAATCGCGTCGCGGCTTCGAACACGAGCGGGGCTCGCGTCACGAGGGAGCTTCTGCAGTGCTTTGCGAGCTGCTTCGCGCGACTCGTCGGTGCCCTTCGGGTCCACCAGAGCTTTCTTCAGCTCACGACGCTTCTCGGCGTAGCGCTCGACAATGACCTTGCGCTGCTCGTTCTTTGCAATCTTTGATTTCTTCGCCATGTCTTAGCGCTCCTCACGGAATTCAACGTGCTTGCGCACCACGGGGTCATATTTCTTCAGCACCAAGCGATCGGGGTCGTTCCGGCGGTTCTTCCGGGTCACGTAGGTGTATCCGGTGCCCGCGGTGGACTTCATCTTGATGATCGGGCGAACATCTTGAGCCTTAGCCATTAGAGCTTCACCCCCTGCTTGATGAGATCGCGCACGACGGCGTCAATTCCGCGTGAGTCGATCACTTTGATGCCCTTGGCAGACAGCGTCAAGGTGACGTTGCGCTTCAGCGAGGGCACAAAGTACGTCTTCTTCTGGATATTCGGGTCAAACCGACGCTTCGTGCGGCGGTGTGAGTGCGAAATGTTGTGGCCGAAGCCGGGCTTCGCACCCGTTACTTGGCAGACTGCTGCCATGGTTCCTCCTGTTGGTTACCGTGAGACCGAAAGGGGCCTCACCCAAGATCACTTGTCGGCACACACGCCCCCATCGTCGATTTCTCGAGAGGCTGTGAGCGTATGCACAAGAAAAGCGGAAGACCGCTCAACCTCAGAGAGTGTACGCGGATAATCCGCTAATTGCCAGTCGAATCTTTCTGACAGGACGGGCACACCCCAAAAACGTCCACCACATGCTCCGGCTGCGAATAGCCGTGTGCATCGGCCACCCCTTGAGCCCAGGACTCCACTGCGTGAGCTGAAATCTCCGTGGCCTTCCCACACTTCCGACACACCAGATGGTGGTGGTGCCCCGGCTCACAGGCTCGATAGACCGTTTCTCCGGCCCTCGTCAACGGGTCAGCAACCCCATCGTCGACCAGACCAGTCAGGTTCCGATACACAGTGGCAAGCCCAATAGTCGATCCGCGGTTTTTCAAGACACTGTGCAGATCTTGTGCGCTCACAAACCCCTCCATTTGCTCGAGAGCGGCCCTGACCTCTTCGCGCTGTTTCGTCTGTCGTTTCATGTCACCGTGTCCGTTTCGTGGTGATGTCCCGCTACTGGGTCGTCATAGACCACATCGTTGTGGTGATTGTGTCCCCCGTGTTCTGGATGCAATGCTCCAAGCCCATACGCCTCGGCGAGATTCTCAGGGGTCAGAACCTCTTCAGGAGTCCCGCTTGCCACGACCCGACCGGACATCAGCAGCACCATGTCCGCGGCCCTGGCTTCTTCGAGGTCGTGGGTCGTGAACAACACCGTGCAGCCCTGGTCTGGTTCGTCATGGATGATGTCGTCAATCACCTGGGCAGAGAGGACATCCAACCCGGTCAACGGTTCGTCCAGTAACAGGATGGTGTGGTCTTGGGCGAGGGCTTGAGCGACAAAGACACGTTGGCGCTGGCCGCCAGAGAGTTTGTGAATGCTGCGGTTGGCCAAGTCAGCAATATCTAGCTGCTCCATTGCCCAGGACACGCGGTCGCGATCAGCTTGGGTGAAGCGCCCAAGAATGCCCCTGGTGGAAAACCGTCCCATGCGAACCACTTCCCGCACCGTCAGGGGAATACCCGGCGCCACCGGCATGTGTTGGAGCACATAAGCCACTTTGTCGAGAGCTTTTTCTGGGCTCTGCCCCAGAACCTGCAGGCTTCCTGGGGTGATGTCGAGGATGCCGGTGATGGCGTGAAGAACGGTGGACTTACCACTCCCGTTGGGACCAATAATCGCCACGGTGGTGCCATCAGGGATATCAAAGCTGGAGGAGTCAACGACGGTCTGACCATCGCGGTAGATCGTCATGTTGGTCGCGGTAATCGCACCCATCAGGCTGGCACCTCGTCACGCGGCTGTCTGGTCTGGAGGACCTCTTTCACGGCCATCACAATGAAGAACAGCACCACCGGCACAAGCGCCATCGTCGCGGACCCCGCGGTGCCGAGATAGTAGCTAAGCGTCAGCCCCATCCATACCGACCCTGCTCCGACTGCCGCTGCAACGAGCATCAGACGCGGAATAGTGGTCACCAAAAGGCTTGCCACCGCGGGTGGCCCAATCAGGAGCCCCAGAACAAGGAGCGTTCCCACGGACTGATAGCTGCCAATAATCGCGAGCGCGATCAGCGCCAGAAGAGCCAAGTGTGCAATCCGTGGGTGCAGGCCCAGCAGATGGGCTTTATCCCGGTTCAAACTAAGCGCAACGAGAGGTCGATAGAGCACGACTGACACAACAAGAACAATGGCCAGCAGGACCAATTGCCCGCTGATGTCCGACCAGGAGACTCCGAGTGCGTCTCCAAAAAGAATGCTTGTCAGGCTGCCTGCATAGGTATCAAGTCGGGAGAGGATGACGACACCAAGCGCGAGCATCCCGACAAACAACAACCCGATTGACGTGTCGACCCCGAGAGGTGTGCGTCGTTGAACCCACTCAATGGCCAAGACCATCACCACGGCGGCAAGTGCGGCGCCAATGACGGGGCTTTGGCCCAGGACAAATGCGGC
>CAJXYC010000040.1 GCA_913063365.1 uncultured Cellulomonadaceae bacterium | reverse complement strand
GGGATATGGGCCATGACGACCTTTCACTATGAGCGGCACCGTGTGATCGTGCCTGATTGGGACCCCTCAATGGTACAAACCTCCGCGGAATCCGCGGAATCCGAACAGGGTTTGCCTTAGTCGCCCTTTTTCTTGGCATCAAGCGCATGAACCGCCCGCCACGCCAGAGGGGTCAGTCCCGCTGCAATAACGGCTTTGATGACGCCTCCGAGGATGAAGGGTGTGAAACCAAGGGCCATTAGCGTCGCGACGTCATTGGGCTGTCCCATCGCACCCAGGACAAGCCCGAGGTAGGGGACTCCGACCACGAAGGGGATAGCGGATGCCAGGAGGTAGAGCGGTAGCGATTTCCAGAACTGTCGGTCCCAAGTTCTCTCAGCAATCCAGCCCACCGCACCGGCGGCGAAGATGAATCCAATGATGTATCCGAAGCTTGGTTGGAGCACGGTCAGCGGACCACCGCTGAATCCCGCAAATACCGGAAGCCCCGCCACGCCGGCGACCATGTATGTCGCCATCGACGCCATCGCGCGCTTCGCGCCCAGTGCCGCACCCACCACAATCACCCCAAGGGTTTGGCCCGTGACGGGGACTGGCCAGAGCGGTATCGAAACCTGAGCCAGTAATGCCACCGCGAACACTCCAGCGACAACGAGTCCAAGATCGGTGACCAGGCTGCGCTGCGCGACAAGAGAGTCGGCGAGCACCGCTCCGCGAGGGTAGGTCATTTCCCGGGACATTTCCGCTCCTTGTCACTACCTCGACTGCATTGCTCTTGCCGGTCAGTATAGGCGGAGCACTGCTGCGGGTGGCAGGAGGCGGCGCGCCGTCAAGGCCTGTCCGGTGCGGGGGCGTTAGTAGCGAGGCCGCCGGTAGTTGGGCTCGGCCATATGCACTCGCATGCGACCGGCCATCAGCGCGGCGATGAGAGTAATCAGTGAGAGTGCGGCAAGCACCACTCCCGGATGCCACCACACATTGCCGGTTGCCTCCCCAATGGTCAGCGTCAGCGCCGGCACAAAGCCAGAAATGACCGCGGCAATGGCGTAAGCGATTCCCAAGGCCGAGTAGCGGTAGCGCTCGTCGAAGAGCTCGGTAAACACGCCTCCTAGTGCTGCCCAACTCATCGTGGGCAGGATGCCGCCAATCACCATCATTCCGACGAGCACGCCGAAGTTGGCAAATTGGAGGTAGTAGTAGATCGGGAAAGCGACAAGAAGCGTGCCAAGCGCACCCCAGGCGACGACTGCGCTGGAGCCAATACGCATCGCCCACGCACCAAACAGCGGAATGGTGATCAGCTGCAGTAGCCCTCCGATGGTGGTCGCAATCAGGAGTTGGTAGTACTCGAAGCCAAGAACAACCACGCCGTAGTTGATGGTGTACGTGTTCATGAGCGAGTAGGAGCCAATTCCAAGAAGCGCCACTGCTACCGCGACGAGAATTGTCGCCGGCTGGGCTTTGAGAAGCGCAATTAAGGGGATGCGTGGTCGCCGTTCTTTCTCCACGAGCTTCTCAAATACCGGCGTTTCAGACACCATTACCCGCAACCACAGTGACACCAGGAGCAGCGGAATGGCTGTCCAAAACGGGATCCGCCATGCCCACGCCACGATTTCCTCGTTGGTGAGCGCCATCGTCAACCAGATAAATGCTGTCGCCGAGAGGATTGAGCCAATCGGTGAGCCAAGCTGCGGCATCGCTGCCGCGAAGGCCCGCCTCGCGCCTGTCTCGTGTTCGGTGGCGACCAGCACCGCACCGCCCCACTCGCCGCCGAGCGAAATCCCCTGCAGAAGGCGCAAGAGCACCAGAAGGGCTCCGCCCACCCACCCTGCTTGGTCGTAGGTCGGCAGCACTCCGATGAGCCCCGTCGCCACTCCCATCAGCGTCACCGTGGCGATAAGTGTTTTTCGACGACCGATTCGGTCACCGATGTGCCCGAAGACAATGGCGCCGACCGGCCGAATCACAAAAGCCAGCGCGATGGAGAGAAACGCGGCCAGAGTGCCTCCAAATCCACCGAGGGGGTCAAAAAAGAGCGGACCGACAAAGAAGGCGGCGAAGTAGGCGTAGATGTAAAAGTCGTAGGACTCCAGAGACGTGCCGACGAGTGATGCCCAGCGCGCTCTTGTTGCCATTCGTGGATCAGTGTGGAACACGCGTACCCCGCATATTTATTAGACTTAGTCCAGAAAGATGCCCCTAGTATAGAGGCGCACACAAATGACACGGACTGGACGCCCCCGCTCCCTCTCGAGAGTCACTCTCGAGGAAGCGGCCTCCGAACTGTTTCTCGAGCAGGGCTATCCCTCGACCTCAATTGACGACATTGCCCGTCGTGCGGGCATCTCCCGAGCCACCTTTTTCAACTATTTCCCGCAAAAATCCGACTTGCTTTTCACGTCCATTGACGACGCGCTGGCTGATCTGGAAGACCGAGTATCCGGTGGTGAGCCTCTCCTCGAGGCTGTGCGAAATCTCGCGCGCGAGACACTACGCAGTCAGATCCCTTTGATTGCTACTCAGGCCGAAGCCATGGGCGCACTCAGTGACGCCTGGGAGGCAGCGCCCGCTCGAATGGCAAAGCTTCGCGAAATCGTCGCCCTCGACATCTCTGATCCCGTCTGGCAGTGGGCAATCGCAGGAGCAGTGGCTGAGGGTGCCGTTCAGTGGGCGCAGTCATCCAGCGCCGAACTGTCACTGGCCGACAGCATCGACGAGGCTCTCGCCCGCCTCGAACAACACCCACCCCTCGGTTAGACTGATGGGTAGGACGTTGAACCGGCAATCACCGGGGAGTCACCGGAAGAAACCCTGCGGGGGAGTAGACCCGGTCGGGAGGGCCCGATATCGCCCAACAACGAGTGGTCTGGTCAGCCAGACAAGCGGGGTGGTACCGCGTGGGAAACCACGTCCCCGTGTCATCAACACGTTGTTGGGAGCCCCATGACCTACCCCCGCCACCGCGACGGCGCATCCGTCCAGCCGTCTCCCCGCTTCCCCGACATTGAGCACGACGTGCTCGCGTATTGGGCTCAGCACGACACCTTCCAACGCTCAATCGACCAGCGAGAAGGCTGCGACGAATGGGTGTTCTACGACGGTCCACCCTTCGCCAACGGGCTTCCCCACTACGGCCACCTCCTCACTGGCTATGCCAAAGACCTTTTTCCCCGGTACTTCACCATGCGCGGTTACCAAGTGCACCGCCGCTTCGGGTGGGACACCCACGGCCTGCCGGCTGAGCTCGAAGCAGAGCGCCAACTGGGAATCACCAACAAAGCTGAAATTGAAGCGATGGGTATCGCCCAGTTCAACCAGGCGGCGAAAGAATCAGTGCTGCGCTACACCGAAGAATGGCAGGACTACGTCACCCGCCAAGCCCGCTGGGTTGATTTCGAGAATGACTACAAAACCCTCGACATCACCTTTATGGAAAGTGTCATTTGGGCGTTTAAGACCCTCTACGACAAGGGCCTTGCCTACGAGGGCTACCGAGTGTTGCCCTATTGCTGGCGGGACCAGACCCCACTGTCAAATCATGAGCTTCGGATGGACGACGATGTCTACAAGCCCCGCCAAGACCAGTCGGTGACGGTCGCGTTCCCGCTCGCGGGAGAACGGGCAGAAGCGCTCGGTCTCGCCGGAGTGCGGGCTCTCGCGTGGACAACAACTCCCTGGACCTTGCCGACCAACGCCGCGCTCGCGGTGGGCCCGGACATTGACTACATCGTCATTCCGGCCGGACCTGCCGGTGCCGCGGATGGAGTGGATGGCTCCAGGCGTGACGGAGCTCAATATCTGTTAGCTCAGGACACCCTTGGCGCGTATGCCAAAGATCTGGGATATGAGTCGGTCGACGAGGCGACGGCATCAATCGAGCGTCACCTGACGGGCTCGGAGTTGGGCGGAATCACGTACGAGCGGGTCTTCGACTACTACGCAGATGTCGAGAAATACGGCAACCAAAACGCCTGGCAGATTCTGGTCGCGGAATATGTCGCGACCGGTGAGGGCACCGGCATTGTTCACCAAGCACCCGCCTACGGCGAAGACGATCAGGTGATTTGTGCGGAGGCGGGCATCCCTGTGGTGATTTCGCTGGACGATGCTGGGGTGTTTCTCCCAGAAGTCACTGATGTCGCAGGCATGCAAGTGTTTGACGCCAATAAACCATTGACCATTCTTTTGAAGTCCGCCGGAAAGTTGCTCCAGCAGCGCAGTTATGACCACTCATACCCGCACTGCTGGCGCTGCCGCACACCCCTCATCTACCGAGCTGTCTCCAGTTGGTTTGTTCGAGTCACCGAATTTCGTGACCGGATGGTCGAGCTCAACCAGGAAATCACCTGGGTTCCCTCCAACGTGAAAGACGGGCAGTTCGGAAAATGGTTGGAAAACGCGAGGGACTGGTCAATCAGCAGGAACCGTTACTGGGGATCACCGATTCCCGTCTGGAAATCAGATAACCCCGCCTTCCCCCGCGTTGACGTATACGGCTCACTAGACGAACTCGAAGCCGACTTTGGTGTTCGTCCGGAGGATCTTCACCGCCCGGCAATCGATGACCTAGTCCGACCGAATCCGGATGACCCATCGGGACAGTCGATGATGCGTCGCATTCCCGATGTGTTGGATGTGTGGTTTGACTCGGGCTCGATGCCATTCGCCCAGGTGCACTACCCGTTCGATAACCACGAGTGGTTCGACTCTCATAACCCGGCCGACTTCATCGTCGAGTACATCGGGCAAACCCGCGGGTGGTTTTACACGATGCACGTGCTGGCCACAGCGCTATTCGACCGCCCGGCATTTTCACAGGTGATCAGCCACGGAATCGTCCTCGGCTCCGATGGTCAAAAAATGTCAAAGTCTCTGCGGAACTATCCGGATGTCTCCGAGGTTTTTGAGCGAGATGGAGCCGATGCGATGCGTTGGTTCCTCATGTCGAGCCCGGTGATTCGTGGTGGAAATCTCGTGGTCACAGAGGAGGGCATCCGTGAGGGTGTCCGCCAGTTCTTGCTTCCCCTGTGGAGCACCTATTACTTCTTCACGCTCTACGCGCCGGAGGCGACCCCGACCTGGCGCACCGACTCCACCCAGCCGCTTGACCGCTACATCCTCGCGAAGCTTCGAGAGACCGTGGAGGCCATGACGGGCTATCTCGATGCACTGGATAGTCCGATGGCGGCGGCTGAATTGCGGGATTTCGCTGATGTGTTGACCAATTGGTACGTCCGGCGCAGTCGTGATCGTTTCTGGGACGGCACCGACCAGGACGCGATTGACACTCTCTTCACGGTATTGGAGACGTTGTGTCGAGCGGCGGCTCCACTCGCACCCCTCGTGGCAGAAGAGGTGTGGCGGGGGCTCACTGGTGGTGAGAGCGTGCACTTGACCGACTGGCCGGATGTTGCTCAGTTCCCGGACGATTCTTCGCTCGTTGCCCAGATGGACAGAGTGAGGCAGGTGGCCAGTGCCGGGCTCTCGCTTCGGAAGTCTCATCACATTCGGGTCCGACAACCCCTGTCTCTGCTCACTGTGGTCGCCGACGACGTCTCCGCCCTCGAGGACTATCGAGAGGTTCTTGCGGAAGAGCTCAATGTGAAGAACGTCGAGCTCGTCGAGCGAACTGACGAGGCCTTGGCGAGCTACGGCATCTCTCACCGGGTGGTGGTGAACGCCAGAGCGCTTGGGCCCCGTATCGGCAAAGACGTGCAACAGGTGATTGCCGCGGTGAAGCAGGGGAACTATCAGGCAACAGAAGAAGGTCTCCGTGTGGCAGATCACGTGCTGACCGGTGAGGAATACGAGCAGGTATTGGACGCCTCGGAGTCCGGGCACGCCGTGGAATTCGTCGGTGACAGCGGTTTTGTCCTGATGGATACCGAGCTCACCGCCGAACTACACGATGAGGGTCTCGCGCGTGATCTCATTCGTGTCGTCCAACAGGCAAGAAAAGACGCAGATTTTCATGTGTCGGACCGCATTGTTTTGTCTGTCGACGGCGATGCTGATGTGCAGAGGGCGCTGTCTGCACACCGGGACCTCATCGCACACGAAACCCTCGCGACAGATATTCAGACCAAGGCTCTAACCTCGGAGTCGCACACGGTCGGGGATAGTTCGGATGTTCGGGTCCAGGTGGAGAGGTCGTAGCGGGTGACAGACCACCGTGCAGAGGCCGATCAGGTCATCGACGAGCTCTACCAACGGGTTGGCGAAGCGTCTCCCCAGCCGCGCCTGTGGCCCACCAGGCGAGCGGTGGAGTTGTTGGGCGACCCACAACAAATGTTCGGCGTTGTGCACATCACCGGGTCAAACGGTAAGACCTCAACTGCCCGAATTATTGACGCGTTGATGCGCGCTCACGGGCTGCGCACGGGCCTGATGACCAGTCCACACCTTGAGCGTTTGAACGAACGAATCGTGATTGACGGTGAGCCGGTATCTGACCAAGATCTCGTCGCCAACTACCGCGACATCGACCCGGTTCTGACGATGGTCGACGCCGAGCTCTTAGCCGGAGGAGAGCCTCCGCTCAGCTTCTTCGAAACCCTCACGGTGTTAACACTCGCTTGCTTCGCTGACGCGCCTGTCGACGTTGCTGTCCTGGAGGTGGGCATGGGGGGCGAATGGGATGCCACCAATGTCGCCAACGCAGACGTGGCTGTCTTCACTCCGATTGCGCTCGAGCACACCGACATCCTCGGAGATACCGTGGTGGAGATTGCCAAGACAAAATCCGGGATCATCAAGCCCGCCAGTCGTGTCGTCACAGCTCTCCAAAGTGCCGAAGTGTTTGACGTGTTGCAGGGTGCCGCGGAGCACAACGAGTCGTCCATGACCGTGGTGGGGCGGGATGTCGAACTGCTCACCACGACCCCTGGAGTGGGCGGTCAAGTGATTGATTTTCGTCTTCGCCACGCCGAATACCGCTCCGTGCCCCTGCCACTGTTTGGGCTGCATCAAGCAGACAACGCCGTGCTTGCGGCAGCCGCGGTCGAGCAGTTCATTGGTGGGGGAGAGCAAGAAATCTCCAGAGACGTCGTCGAAGAGGCGCTCGGTCACTCTTCCAGTCCGGGGCGCCTGCAGGTGGTTTCCCACCGACCGACGGTGATTATCGATGCGGCTCACAACCCTCATGGAGCAGAGTCGCTGGCACGAGCGCTCATGCAGTCCTTCCAATTCGAGACTCTGGTCGTGGTCTTGGGTGTGCTTCGCGATAAAGACGCACGCGGAATTGTCGAGGCGCTCGATCCTCTCGCGGACATGTTTGTTGTGACGCAGTCCGAATCTGACCGGGCGGTACCCGCTGAGGACCTTGCGGAGACGGTGATGCCAGTGGCGGGTCCTGACCGGACGTCCTGGCGGGAGAACCTTGTCGAGGCGATCGAGTTGGCTCAGCAGCAGGCGGGCCCGGACGGCGGGGTTGTGGTCACGGGATCTGTCACCGTCATTGCTGAGGCCTTGGAATGGGCGGAGCGCTGATGGCGAGAGACCGGGGAGGCGCCACCGAGGCACTCATGCGAGTGGCTTTGGGGATTGATCTCGCGATTATTTTCTTTGGAGTCCTTGTCGTGCGCGGGCTCGGGTTCTATCCAGAGGTGTGGGTGTGGAGCGCGGGTGCAGCCGCGTTTGTTCTGGTGTTAGTGATTCTTGGAACGATTTCGACCTCGGTCGGAAAAATTGCCGGCCACGTCTTTCACGCTCTTCTCTTGGGTCTTTTCGCTATTGATGTCGCCGTTGGACTGTCAGGACTTGTCCCCATCGGGTTCTGGCTTTTTGGCGCCATCCGGGGGCCACAGTTAGACCGCGGGACAGCGGAGGACTAGACGGTGAGGGAAATGTCCGCCGGCCGGGAGTGGACCATGGGAGGAGGAGGCTATGCAGGTCGTTAACCTCCTGGACCGAGGTCACATTCCCTATCCCGAAGGGGTTGATATCCAACTAGACCACCACGGTCGTGTGAGCTCAGGCGAGCAGGAAAACACTCTGCTGCTTCTCGAGCACACCAGTGTCTACACCGGTGGTCGGATGGCGGAGCACTCAGAGATTTTGGACCCGACTATCGATGTTGTCGAGACCACTCGGGGCGGAAAAATCACCTGGCACGGTCCGGGACAGCTCATTGGCTATCCGATTTATCGGCTCCCCAATCCGATTAACGTCGTGGGTTACGTCCGCACCTTGGAGCAGTTACTCATCGAGGTCTTGGGTGATTTTGGAATCGTCGGCACGCAGATCGCCAAGCGGACAGGGGTGTGGGTCGGACCGGAAGGGTCTGAGGAAAAAATTGCCGCCATCGGAATCCGAATTGCTGATCGCACGACAATGCATGGTTTTGCCCTGAACATCTGCAATTCTTTGGGCCCATTCGAATCCATCGTGGCGTGCGGGATTGAAGACGCGGGAATCACGACGATGACCCACCAGTTGGGCCACCAGGTCAGTGTCAGTGATGTGGCACAGAATGTCAGTCAGAAGATAGGAAGGTATTTCGAATGAGCGCCTCTCCCGACGGCCGCCGACTACTCCGCCTCGAGGTTCGGAACCAGCAGGTTCCCCACGAGAAGCGTCCCGAGTGGATTCGGTCCACCGCCAAGATGGGGCCGGAATACCAGAGTCTTCAGAAGCTGGTGAAAGACAAGGACCTTCACACGGTGTGCCAGGAGGCCGGTTGTCCCAACATCTTTGAATGTTGGGAAGACCGAGAGGCCACGTTCCTGATCGGTGGCTCACAGTGCACGAGACGATGCGATTTTTGTCAGATTGATACGGGAAAACCGGCTGAGTTTGACCGCGAGGAACCCGCCCGAGTGGCGGAGAGCGTTGTCCAGATGGGTCTGCGTTATTCCACAGTGACTGGTGTCGCGAGGGATGATCTGCCGGATGAGGGAGCGTGGCTCTACGCCGAGACAATTCGTGAGATTCACCGCCAGAGCCCCGGTACCGGAGTCGAAATTCTGATTCCTGACTTCTCCGGTCACCAGCACCTTTTGCAACAGGTCGTCGATGCTGCCCCGGAAGTGTTCGCGCACAATGTGGAGACCGTCCCGCGGATCTTTAAGCGCATTCGACCGGCCTTCCGATACGAGCGAAGCCTCGACGTTCTGACCTACGCCAAATCGCAGGGAATGGTCACCAAATCGAATCTGATTCTTGGAATGGGAGAAACCAGGGAGGAAATTTCCTCTGCCCTGCGGGATTTCCACTCCGCAGGATGCGACATCGTGACCATAACCCAGTACCTTCGACCCACACTCCGCCACCACCCGGTGGAGCGCTGGGTTCGTCCGGAGGAGTTCATTGAGCTTCGCGAGGAGGCCGAAAATATGGGCTTCCTCGGCGTGATGAGCGGGCCGTTGGTTCGGAGCTCTTACCGGGCAGGCAGGCTGTGGGCGCAGGCAATGCGAAAGCTCGGCCGAGAAATTCCAGAAGAACTTGCCCATTTGGCAGACAACCCTCTCGAGGAGTTGCGCCAGGTCGTCTAACGCCCGCAGCCTTCTACACTGACCATCAGGCCCAATCGGAACGGATACATCAATGGCTGATCTTGAGCAGACTCTCGTGCTTATCAAACCTGACGGCGTGGCCAGGAACCTCACCGGGGAAATCCTTCGTCGCATCGAGCAGAAGGGGTATCAGCTGCTCGACATCCGGATGCTTCACGCCGACCGCGAGCTCTTGAGCGCCCACTACGCCGAACACGAAGGCAAACCCTTCTACGAACCCCTCATCCAGTTCATGGAATCAGGACCCGTCGTCGCGGCACGAGTATCCGGTCACGCGGTCATCGCGGGATTTCGCGCGATGATGGGCGCGACCAACCCGACGGAGGCGGCCCCGGGAAGTATTCGCGGTGATCTGGGGCGCGACTGGGGGCTATCTGTGCAGCAAAACCTCGT
>CAJXYC010000039.1 GCA_913063365.1 uncultured Cellulomonadaceae bacterium | reverse complement strand
GCGTGGAGGAGGGCCTGATTGAGCAGGTCGTTGAGGAGCTCACCGACCGTTACGGCTCACCACCTCTTCCGGTGGCAACACTCGTCCAGGTCACCGGGCTTCGACGGCTGGCCCAGTCACGCGGGTTGTCCGAGGTCCTCGTGATGGGTTCCAAGCTGCGTGTCGTTGGTCCGCCACTTCCTGATTCATTGCAGGTGCGCCTAGCGCGGATATATCCGCAGAGCTCCTATATGGCTCCAGCCAGGGTTGTGCTGATTCCCCTGCCTGACAATCACGGCGATCAGGCACTCGTCACCTGGGTGGAGGGCGTGATTCATGCTCTCTATCCCGACCCGCAGGAGGCCCCCGCACCAGCTGAGACACTGGAAAAATGAGCTCTCACTCTGCACTCGAGCGCCTTATTCACACGATGGCGACGCTTCGTGGTGAAGACGGGTGTGAATGGGACCGTGAGCAAACCCACCAGTCACTGCTTCCTTTTCTCATTGAAGAAGCCCACGAACTAGTGGACGCCGTGGAAACCGGAACCGATGAGGACATTAAAGAGGAATTAGGGGACGTGTTGTACCAGGTCCTGTTCCACGCCGATATCGCGGCGTCGAGGACAGACGGCTTCACGATTGACGATGTGGCAGAAGCGGTCGACACAAAAATGCGTCGCCGTCATCCCCACGTCTTCGAGGGCGTCAGCGTGGCAGGTGTCGAGGACATTAAGGCCAACTGGCAGCAGATTAAGGCGCAGGAAAAGGCCAATCGGGAGAGTGCTTTAGACGGTGTGCCTCGGTCCCTCGAAGGCGTTGCCCGCTGGAGTGCTCTTCTGACGAGAGCCGAGCGTGAGGGGTTCAGCCTGCCTGAGCCTCCTGGCTCCGAACCGGACACGGCCGAGGGGTGGGGGCACTGGCTCTTGGATGTCTTGGCCGCGGCGAAGAGTCGGGGTATCGATGTGGAGGCAGCCATGAGGCAGGCTCTTCGAGAACGAGAGACACAGTGGCGGGCGGAGGAAGCCGGTTCTTCGGCGCCAGAGTGAGAGACTGAAGCCATGGCGAAACAGGTCGGTCCTGCGCGCGGAATGCGGGATTTCCTGCCAGCAGAAAAGCGTCGCCGAGACGACGTCCTCGCCACCATCCAACGGGCCTATACCCGGCATGGATTTGAGCCGATTGAAACACCGGCTGTGGAGGACCATGACACGCTCCACTCGGGTTTGGGTGGAGATAACGAGAAGCTGAGCTTTGGGATTCTTCGCCGTGGCTTAGAGGCCGCTGACCTGAGTTCGGTGGCCGATCCGGCTGAGCTTGCCGACCTGGGATTGCGTTTTGATCTCACCGTTCCTCTCGCGCGCTACGTGGCGAGCCACCACCACGAGCTCCCGGAGGTGTTTCGTGCGCTGCACGTTGGACCCGTCTGGCGGGCAGAACGACCACAAAAGGGCCGATTTCGCCAATTCGTGCAGTGCGATATCGACATTGTGGGGGAGTCGTCGACACTCGCTGAAAGAGAGGTATTACTCGCGACCGCCAGTGCGTTAGATGACCTGGGGATAGAGGGCTACCAATTCCGTGTGAACGACCGGCGCCTGCTCGCTGCAGCCTTGAGTGCCGCAGGCGTGCCGGATGACCGGCACCTGTCTGTCCTGATCACCTTGGACAAGCTCGACAAGATTGGCGTCTCCGGAGTCCTCGAGGAAATTGAGACTCACCACACAGGAGCGTTTGACCCAGGTCCTTTGCGGGAGTTTGTGGAGCGGGCGAGTAAGCCTGTGGAGTTCACCGCAAGCGCTATTGCGGAGGTGATGTCTGCCCCAGAAGAGCTCGCCGACGACATCAGCCAGTGGGTGGACGATGTGGCAGCTGTCATCGGCGCGGAACGATTTGTGTTTGACCCGGCCTTGGTGCGGGGAATGGGCTACTACACCGGCAGCATCATTGAGTTGGCACACCCAGACTCTGGTGTCTCCCTTGGGGGCGGGGGCCGATACGACCAGATGGTGGGTCGGTTCCTCGGTAAAGATGTCCCAGCGGTCGGATTCTCCCTCGGCTTTGAGCGACTGGTGGACCTCGTGAAGCCAGTCGACACCGAGGAGAACTCACGAGTCGCTCTCGTCTACGAGGAGGATGTGCCCTCGGGTGATCTGGTGCGGGTGAAGAGGGAACTTGTCGAGCAGGGCCGTTCGGTCACACTCGTGCGAGCGAAGAAGAACATGAAATCCGTGTATTCCTCGTTGGAGGACAGGGGCTTTAGTGCGGTGGGTCACCTGCGCTCGGGCCAGGTAGTGGGCGATATCGACTGGCGACCTCTCGGTCAGTCTCGTTAACTGTCGCTTCTCACCCCGTCACTAGGATGAGGGCACTGCCCAGGAAAGGACTAGTCGTGGCTGAAATTGCTGCTCTTACTGCGAGAGAAATTCTGGACTCGCGAGGCAATCCGACTGTTGAGGTCGATGTTCTGCTGGAGGACGGCACGATCGGCCGGGCCGCTGTTCCTTCCGGGGCATCCACTGGCCAATACGAGGCCTACGAGCTGCGTGACGGTGACGCCGCGCGGTATCTCGGAAAGGGCGTCCAGTCTGCCGTCACCTCCGTCGTCGACGTATTAGGCCCCGCTATTGAGGGCATGGAAGCCAGTGATCAGCGCGGTATTGACGAGGAGTTGATGAACGCTGATGGCACCGAGAACAAGAGCAATCTCGGAGCAAATGCGATTCTGGGCATCTCGCTTGCCGTGGCTCGCGCGTCAGCAGAATCGGCAGATCTTCCGCTTTTCCAGTACCTGGGTGGCGTGAACGCCCACGTGCTCCCCGTTCCCATGATGAACGTCATCAATGGAGGTGCGCACGCCGATACCGGGGTGGACATCCAGGAATTCATGGTGCTTCCGGTGGGAGCAGCCTCGATGTCAGAGGCGATTCGTATGGGTGCCGAGACGTACCACGCACTGAAAAGCGAGCTCAAGGCTGCCGGAATGCAAACAGGTCTGGGTGACGAGGGTGGCTTTGCGCCAGAGTTGGCCAGCAATCGCGATGCGCTGGATTTCTTGATGAAGGCCATTGAGAAGGCAGGCTTCGTGCCAGGAAAAGACATGGCGCTCGGGCTTGATGTGGCGGCCACGGAGTTATTCGAGTCCGGCAGTTACCGCTTCGAGGGTGGGACCCGCTCGGCAGAGCAGATGGCCGACTACTACGAACAGCTCGTCACCGACTACCCACTGGTCACGATCGAGGATCCACTTGACGAGAACGACTGGGATGGCTGGATCACGTTGACAGAACGGGTCGGTTCACGGGTGCAGTTGGTGGGAGACGATTTGTTTGTGACCAACCCCAGCCGCCTCGCCGACGGAATTGCCCGCAACGCGGGAAATTCCATCCTGATTAAGGTCAACCAAATCGGAACCCTTTCCGAAACGCTCGACGCGGTGAAAATGGCCCACCACAACAGCTACACCGCCGTGCTGTCACACCGATCCGGTGAAACAGAAGACACGACCATTGCGGATATCGCTGTCGCCACCAACTGCGGGCAAATCAAGACAGGCGCTCCGGCGCGAAGTGAGCGGGTCGCAAAATACAACCAGCTTCTTCGCATCGAAGAGGAATTAGGCCCACAGGCCCGGTACGCCGGGATGGATGCCTACCCGCGTTTTACAAGCTAGCGTCACTCGGTCTGTCAGCAGGGCCCTGTCATGGGCTCGACCTACACTGACGATGTGGCCAAGGAAACCCGGAAGAAGCCGTCGAAAAGACGCTCTCTTGTGGTGTCCTTGCAGGCCTCTGGCTTCATGGCCACGGTGCTGGCGCTCATTGTCACCGCCGTCCTCGTCCTCTCTCCATCGCTTCGAGTGCTCGCTGAACAGCGCCAACAAATCGCGGAGCTTGAGGCGCAACTGGCTGCCACCGATGAAGAAGTTCTCGCACTCGAAGATCAACTGGCCAGGTGGCAAGACAGGGCTTTTGTCGAAACCCAGGCCCGTTCCCGTCTCATGTTTGTGTACCCGGGTGACATCACCTACCTGGTCCTCGATGACCTTCCCGACACCACAGCCGAGGTCAACGACGAGGTCAGTGACCAAGTCGAGGTGACGCAGGCAAACTGGCGAGAAGCGCTGCTCGCGAGCTACCTCGTTGCGGCGACCACACAAGCAGAAGCCGCAGTGGCAGAGCCCGAGACGATTCCGGAGCTTCTTCCGTCCCCGGGTTCGGAGAACTCCCCGTGACATGGGAGACCGCTCAGGCCCGAGATATTGAGGTCTTGGAGCGTCAGTTGGGCCGCCCGATGCGTGGTGTCCACGCGATTGCCGCTAGATGCGCCTGCGGTGATCCCGCCGTCGTCGTCACGGTCCCCCGGGTGGAAGACGGTACGCCCTTTCCCACGCTCTACTACCTGAGCCTCCCGGAGGCGACGAAAGAGGCATCCCGGCTCGAAGCAGCCGGACTCATGCCGGACTTCGAGCAGCGACTGGCAGACGATTCCGAGGCTCGCACTGCCTACGAGGCAGCGCACAAGGATTATCTCCACAAGCGAGAGGAATTGGGTTCTGTCCCCGAGATTGAGGGAATTAGCGCTGGCGGGATGCCGACCCGCGTCAAATGCCTGCACGCGCTCATCGCCCACAGCCTCGCTGAGGGGCCAGGAGTAAACCCGGTGGGGGATTGGGCGCTCGCGGAGTCTGACTGGAGTCTGGAGGTGTGCCGGTGTCGGGTAGACGAGTAGCGGCCCTCATCGCTTCTCTGGCGATTTGTTTGCCGTTTTTCTCCGGTGTGGGAGCTACCCCTGCTTTCGCCGATGAAGTGCGAGACCGCCAGTACTGGTTGGAGGACTACGGCATCGAGGACGCGTGGGAGGTGACCCGGGGCGCGGGGGTCACGATCGCGATTATCGACACCGGTGTTGACGCGAGCCACGAAGATCTCCAGGGGACTGTCATCGCGGGAACCGATGTCTCTGGGCTGGGCTCTCCGGATGGGCAGCAGCCGGTGGGGCCCGCGAGCGAGCACGGGACGATGGTCGCGTCGTTGGCTGTCGGACGCGGGCATGACGAGGATGCGGGCGTCATTGGTTCGGCTCCTGAGGCCAACATCCTCAGCATCTCGATGAGCTTCCAAGGCACGTCGATTCCTGCTGACGAACAGATCGCCAACGCCGTCACGTGGGCGGTCGATAACGGTGCCGATGTCATTTCGCTTTCGCTCACTCGGAACACCCGTGAGTGGCCGGTGAGTTGGGATGAGGCCTTTGGATATGCCGAGAGAAACGATGTCGTTGTTGTGGCGGCTGCGGGCAATCGCTCGAGTGGCACGGAAATCGTGGGTGCGCCGGCAACGATGCCGGGCGTACTGACCGTTGGCGGGGTGGACCGCTCAGGAACGGCGAGTGCGACCGCCTCGAGCCAGGGAATCACAATCGGTGTGATGGCCCCGAGCGAGGATCTTGTCGGCGCCTATCCGGGTGGCTCCTATGCCGAATGGGCTGGAACGTCCGGGGCCACTCCGATTGTTTCTGGAATCGTCGCACTTGTCCGCTCGGCGTATCCAACGATGGATGCACCAAATGTGATTAATCGGATCTTGTCGACGGCGACACCGGTGACGGGCTCCGTGCCGCATCCGCTGTATGGCTACGGACTGATAGACGCCTACGCGGCGGTGACTGCCGATGTTCCTCTGGTGCGAGACAACCCCTTGGGATCTCTGGCCGAATGGGTCGTGGTCTATAGGAGGGGTGACTCTGACCAGGTGGTTTATCCGTTGGGCCCCCGGCAGCTTCCGCCGACGCCGTCTGCTCCGCGAATTGGGGAAGTGCCAGAGACGGTGTCTCGTGGGGTGACTGACGATATTCCGCTGTATATGGTCGGCGGCCTCAGCGCGGTACTGGTCATTATTCTCACTGGAGCGGGCATCACGGTTTTCAGGGCCTCACGCAAACCACTAAGTTAGAAGGGTCTCGCCCCCGCTGCCCCGGAGATTATTCCTGTGACCAACATTGCGATTATTGGCGGTGGCTACGCCGGTTTCTACACTGCGTTCAAGCTCGAAAAGGCACTGCGCCGAAACGAAGCGACAATCACTCTGATTGACCCGCTTCCCTACATGACCTACCAACCCTTCCTCCCCGAGGTGGCGGCTGGGTCAATTGAAGCCAGACACGTCGTTGTCCCGCATCGTCGTCACCTGAAGCGAACCCGGGTCATCACCGCGCGCGTCACTGGTATCAACCACGATGCCCGTCAGCTCACCGTCACTCCCGAGGTGGGCGAGAACTTCTTCGTGGACTACGACCACGTGGTCATCACGGCCGGTGCGGTGACCCGCACCTTCCCGATTCCAGGAGTCGCCGATGTGGCGATTGGGATGAAGACCATCGAGGAAGCAATCGCAGTGCGCGACCGCATCATCGACAACATGCACATCGCAGCGTCGATGCCGCCTGGTCCAGCCAGAGACAGACTGCTCACTGTCGTCGTGGTCGGTGGTGGATTCGCAGGAATCGAAGCGTTTGCCGAGCTACGAGACCTCGTGAGTGACTTGTTGAAGCGATTCCCCGAATTAACGGTCGATGACACTCATTTCCACCTCATCGAGGCCATGGATCGGATCATGCCGGAAGTGTCTCTGAAGACAAGCCACTGGGTGTTGAAGAATTTGGAGCGTCGCCAAGCCCATGTCCACCTGAACACTCAGCTCTCCAGTGCTGTTGGAGGAAGACTTGAGCTGTCCACCGGGCAAGTGCTGGAAACCGACCTGGTGGTCTGGACCGCAGGTGTCCAGGCAAAGTCGATGCTCGGCGGCTCCGGTGTTCCTCTGGAAGAACGCGGTCGTATTCGGGCCCAGGCCGATCTTCGCGTTGTCGACGACAACGGAGTGGTTGAGGGTCTCTGGACCGCCGGTGACGTGGCGGCGGTTCCTGACCTCACCGGTGGAGGTGTGGGCGGCTACTGTGTGCCAAACGCGCAGCACGCGGTCCGCCAAGGAAAGCTCATCGCAAAAAACATTGTCGCGGTGCTTCGCGGGGAGACGCCGAAGGATTACATTCACACCAACCTGGGCGCAGTGGCCGGGCTCGGAATTGGAGTCGGAGTGCTCCAGGTGGGACCGATTGCCGTCACGGGATTCCTCGCGTGGCTTGCTCACCGCGGTTACCACGGTCTGGCCATGCCGATGTGGGAGCGAAAAGCTCGAGTGGTCGGTGACTGGATTCTTCAGTTGTTCTGGGGACGTGACACGGCGAGTATCCGTGCGGTGCAACGACCGCGGGAGTTTTTCGCCGAGCACGCAGCACGACCGACCGCTGCGGCCGAGAAGACAGCGCAGAAGAGAGCGTCCCGCCAGGCGGTAGGCGCCGAGTAAACTCACCTGCGGGCCCCGGTAGCCCAATCGGCAGAGGCAGGCGACTTAAAATCGTCCCAGTCGGGGTTCGAGTCCCCGCCGGGGCACCCATTCAACTTCTCTGGGTGTTTACTCCAACTCTCTGGCTATGCTCCTGACCATGGAGACACTGATTGTTGTTGGAATCCTGGTCGCCGTCGTCCTCATCATTGGTATTTACCTGTGGACGACGTATAACGGCCTCGTCACCCTGAACGTGCGAGTCGATGAGGCGTGGAGCGACATTACTGTGCAGCTCAAGCGCCGGGCAGATTTAATTCCCAACCTGGTCGATTCAGTCAAGGGCTACGCCACCCACGAGAGCAAAGTGTTTGAAGATGTGACCAAAGCGCGGGCTGCCACCATCTCGGCTCAAGGTCCCGCTGAGGCGTCGCAAGCAGAAAACATGATGCAAGACGCTCTGAAAAGCATCTTTGCTGTTGCGGAGGCCTACCCACAGCTGCAGGCCAGCCAAAACTTCCTGCAGTTGCAGGGCGAGCTCGTGGACACGGAAGACAAAATTCAAAGCGCTCGCCGCTTCTACAACGGCGGCGTGCGGGAGCTCAACACTCGAATTCAGTTGTTTCCGAACAACATCTTTGCGGGCAACCTGGGCTTTGGTGAGCGGGACTTCTTCGAGGTAGAAAACCCCGACGCCATTGCGGAGGCACCCCGCGTCCAGTTCTAATGGCGCGTACCGTCATCCGCCGAAAACACTCGCGCCGTAGCTGATGTACCGGGCTGTTTCTGCCAATAAGCGCAACACCTACATCATCATGGTGGGCTTTGTGTTGCTCATTTCCGCCTTGGCTTTTGTGGCCCAGCTCATGTTCGGTGGCTCCGGCTTCATCTTCTGGGGCACCCTCGTCGGCGCCATCATCTACGTCGCCATCCAGTACTACGCCGCTGGTAGGCAGGCCTTGACTATGGCGGGTGCTAGGGAAATCCAAAAGCGCGACAACCCACGGCTGTATCGCATTGTCGAGAACCTGGCGATCACCACCGGACTGCCAACCCCGAAGGTCTATATCGTCGACGATCCTGCCCCCAATGCCTTCGCCACTGGGCGTGACCCCGAGCACGCTGCGGTGGCGGCAACAACAGGGCTATTGGACCTCATGGATGACGCCGAGCTCGAGGGAGTGATGGCTCACGAGATGGCGCACGTGAAGAACTACGACATCCGGGTAACCACGCTTGTCTTTGGGCTTGTCGTGGTGGTCGGGCTCTTGGCTGATTTCCTGGCCCGCATGGCCTTTTTTGGGGGAATGCGGCGAAATGGGGGAGGGGGAAACCCCATTGTTCTGATTCTTGGCATCTTGGCGATGATTCTCGCTCCACTGCTCGCCGCTGGTATCCAGGCAGCCATCTCGAGGCAGCGGGAATACCTCGCCGACGCCACCGGTGCCCTCACCACGAGACACCCAGAGGGGCTGGCCAGTGCCCTGCAAAAACTGGGCGATTATTCCCGCCCACTGAAGCGTCAGCAGGCATCCATGGCGCATTTGTGGATGGCTGATCCGATGCAGCCGGGGGTTATTGACCGGATGTTCCAAACGCACCCGCCCATTCCCGACCGGATTAAGCGGCTGATGGAGAATCAGGCCCGGTTCTAAGCCCCATCGGCTGCGCAATCTAGACTGTTCGCCATGCGTGTGCCGAGGAGTCTTCGCGACGACCGCAACAAGCCGAGTGTGCCCATGGGGTTTCACATCGCGGCTGCTTGGTCTTGGCGATTTATCGTCATCATCGCGGCGCTGACGGTTGCTGTATTACTCATTGCTCAATTGAGCTTTATCGTCATTCCGCTCCTCATTGCTGTCCTGCTCGCGGTTCTCGCTAATCCCCTTGCAAACGGCCTACGAAATCTCCGATTCCCTAGCTGGCTCGCCACCCTGACCACGATTGTGGTGTTGATTTCAGCCGTAACCGGTCTGGTCAGCATCGTGATTGCGCAGGTTCGACGGGATTGGGCTTCTCTGCAAGAGCGAACACTTCAGGCCTATGACGACTTCATTGTCTTCTTGCTGGAATCTCCGCTTCAGGTGACCGAAGCGCAGCTCACCGAATGGTTCGACAACCTCGCCGTCGAACAGCAGTGGGACACGATGTGGCTTCTCACTGGGGCGCTGTCGATTACAAGCTCCGTCGGTTCCATCTTGCTCGGTGCCGGTATTGCGCTGTTTGCGCTTATTTTCTTCATCCACGACGGCCAGAGGATCTGGGTGTGGCTGATCGGCCTACTGCCCCAAGAGGCGAAAGCCCCCGTTGCGGGCGCGAGTGCGCGTGGGTGGGAGACCCTCACGCGGTTTGTTAACGTCCAGATTTTTGTTGCAGCGGTAGATGCGCTCGGTATTGGTCTCGGAGCCTTCTTCCTCGGCTTGCCGCTGGTCGTTCCCATCGCTGTGGCTGTGTTCCTGGGGGCTTTTGTTCCGATTATCGGAGCATTCGTGACGGGGGCTCTTGCCATCTTTATTGCCCTTGTATACGCAGGACCGATTGCTGCCTTGATCATGTTGGCAATTGTGCTGGCGGTGCAGCAGCTGGAGAGTCAGGTCTTGCAGCCGCTTGTCATGGGTGCTGCTGTCCGAGTTCACCCGCTGGCTGTCGTGTTGGCAGTGGCCGTCGGTGGTTTCGTGGCCGGGATTCCGGGTGTGTTGTTCGCGGTGCCGGTCGTGGCGTACCTGAACGTGTTCATCTCTTA
>CAJXYC010000038.1 GCA_913063365.1 uncultured Cellulomonadaceae bacterium | reverse complement strand
CGTGCCAGATCCTGATCAGCGTCCGCGAGTTCATGGGCGCTATCGAGCGCCTGGCGATTGACTTCTACTTCCCAGGACAAACGGTCGTCAGCGTCTGGTAACACGACCGTCCGCGAGAGCTCACTCCCGGTCACACCAGGCCACTCGGCCAGTTCTTCAGTGCGAAGCCCGAGTAAAGCCCCCACATCGTCAACGCTCGGCCGGGGTCCTGTCCAAAACTCTCCAATGGCGGGGTTTGCGTAAAACTCGTCGGAGTCTCTGGGTGCTGGTCCCCGCAGATAGAGCACCGCGGACCGGTTGCTGCTGTCGATTACGAGGACACTTCCCGGAGTAGTCGACGATCCCCACCCGGTGAGGTAGCTGAAGGCTGAATGCGGTCGATACGGGTAGTCGGTGTCGTTTGCCCGCCTTGCCGGCTGACCGGCGGGGATCACAAGAATTTTCCCGGCGAGAGAATCTGGCAGGGCCTCGACGAGCGCTGCTCGGCGCTGTGCGGTGTAATGAGCGACTGGTGCCGCGGTGGGTGTGGGAAGCGATGGTGTCGCCCAGCCCGTCGTCATGAACTCCTGGAACGCCTTCGACTGTGGCGTTCTGGACCGAGGGGGCCTTTTACTCTCTGACACCCCTCCAGTGTCCCACCCCGATGTGCTCTAAAGCCCCTGTCCTCCCTGGGCGAAGCGTGAACACCGCGCCCTACGATGGAGTGATGTCGGAGCTTATTGACCTGCACACGCACTCCACGGCGTCTGACGGCTCGGATTCTCCGGGTGAGGTGATCGCGGCAGCGGCGAAAGCTGGGATTCACACCGTGGCACTGACCGACCACGACACGGTCTCCGGCTGGGCTGAGGCCACCGAGGCCGCCACTGCGTTGGATGTGGGGTTGATCCCGGGTATCGAGCTCAGCACCCAAGTGTTTGACGAAGACAATGGCTTCGAGCCACACAGCGTCCATTTACTGGGCTATCTGATTGATCCCACCCATCCGCAGCTGGTGGAAGAGATGGCGAAGATCCGCTCGCACCGGGATAACCGGCTGCAGATGATGGTGGAGAAACTCGCGAAAGACTTCCCGATTAGCTGGTTGGAAGTGAGGGCTGGGATTCCAGACGGCGCGACTCCTGGCAGGCCCCATATCGCCGAGGTGTTAATCGCCAAGGGCATCGTGAAAGACACGACCGAGGCGTTTCAGCACATCCTGGCGGGGGACGGGCCGTATCACGTGCCGCACTATGCGCCGACGTTGGAGACAGGTATTCGGATTATCCGAGAAGCCGGGGGAGTGCCGGTACTCGCCCACCCGTTAAGCAGAGGCGGAACACCGCTGACCGACGTGAGGGGGCCCGTGGAGGAGGCTGTCACTCGCTACCAGCGGTGGTGGGAGCTTGGACTGATGGGGGTCGAGCTTCACCACCGGGAAAACGTGCCGGAGCAGCGGCCTGCTCTGGAAGAGGTCGCGGGCACATTGGGCCTCATTGTCACCGGCTCCAGCGACTACCACGGCTCGAAAAAGCCCAACCCTCTGGGCGAGCACACGACGACACCCGAGGCGCTTCGAGAGATCCTGGAGCGCAGCAGCGGCGTTCGGCCGATTGGCGCGATGCCGGCAGGGGTCTAGAAGGGCCTATTGACCCTCGCCGCTTCGGCGGCGACGCCGTTGCCTGGTGCGCTGAGAGCCACCAGACGAGCGCTCCGCACCGCCAGACGACTGCTGCCTGGAGCCAGAGCCCTTATTCGACCCAGAGCTCCTATTCGACCCTGAGCGTCGCGGTCCGTTCCCTGCCCGTTTTTCTGGTCGCGGGGTGGGGGTGGATTTCAGCCGGCCTTTTGTGCCGGGTGGGATGTTCAGGTCAGTAAACAGGTGCTCGGACGACGAGTAGGTTTCCTGCGGCTCGTCGATGCCCATTTCGAGAGCCCGGTTAATAAGCGCCCACTTATGCAGGTCATCCCAGTCGACAAAAGTCACCGCAATTCCTGTTTTTCCCGCCCGGCCGGTCCGGCCCACGCGGTGGAGGTAGGTCTTTTCGTCCTCTGGAATCGTGTGGTTAATCACGTGGGTGACATCGTCAACGTCCACTCCACGTGCGGCCACGTCGGTGGCAATCAGAATGTCTTTTTTGCCTTCCTTGAAGGCCACCATGGCGCGCTCACGCGCGTCTTGGCTCAGATCACCGTGCACGGCAGCGGCGGGAAAACCACGGTCGGTGAGCTCCTCCACGAGCCTCGAGGCGCCGCGTTTGGTGCGGGTAAAAATAATCGTCCGGCCCCTGCCTTCTGCCTGCAGGATCCGCCCGATGACTTCGTCTTTGTCTAACTGGTGGGCGCGGTAGACAAAATGTTTGATGTTTGCCTGGGCGATGGTTTCTTCAGGGTCATGCGCGCGAATATGCAGAGGCTTCGACATGAAGCGTCTGGCAAGAGTCAGAACGGGCCCTGGCATGGTCGCCGAGAACAGCATGGTGTGACGCTTTTCTGGGGTGTAAGAAAACAGCCTCTCCACATCCGGCAAGAACCCAAGATCGAGCATCTTGTCGGCCTCGTCCAACACCATCACTTCCACATTCGAGATGGTGAGCTTTCGCTGCTGGATCAGGTCAAGAAGCCTGCCCGGGGTGCCGACCACGACCTGGGCACCGGCCTCAATTTGTTCGATCTGTCCTTCATAGGCTTTGCCACCATAAATCGCCGCCACCGCGGTGTCGCGGTTTTTGGAGGCAACGACTAAGTCATCAGCCACCTGAATGGCGAGTTCTCTGGTGGGCACCACAATCAGCGCTTTCACGCCTGGTTCTGGTGAGGTGCCGAGCTTCTGCAGAAGCGGCAGACCAAAGCCCAAGGTCTTACCGGTACCGGTCCTCGCTTGGCCAATGATGTCTTGGCCCGACAGAGCGACCGGGATGGTTTGTTCTTGAATGGGAAACGGGGTCTCGATTCCCTCCGCGTGGAGGGCCTCGACCATATCCGGCTCAACGCCGAGGTCGGAAAAACTCACAGGAGATTAGATTCACTTTCACTGTTATGAGCTTCCAGTCTACCCGGCTCTTCCCCGCCTGCTCCCGGTGCCAAGCCCCACTACCCTGGTGCCATGCAGTGGCGGTGGTGGAAGCGGAAGAAAAACACCCGCACCTTCCGACTGGGGTCCAAAAAAACCGACACCGCGCGACGGATTGATCTTTCCCGTCTGACACCGACTGTGGCGGACCTGGTCGCCCACGCCGGAGCCACCAGTTCACTGGTGGCGACTGAGTACCAGGAGCTCTCCGAACACGCGTGGTCCGCACAGGACCGTGACGAGCTTGCCCGCGCCTCCGGCGCGGCGCTCGAGCGGTATGAGGGGCTTCGGGCAGTACTCGCCGACTACGTCGACGACCCCGTGCAGTCGATGGCAGAACCGCTGGAGTATCAGCGGGCCCAGTTTGCCCTGATGCGCGCCGACAATTGGTACGAGCGCATTGCGACCTGTGTGTTGGCAGGGGGGTTCTTGCTCGATTTCTACCGAATCATGGTTGATGCCTTACCAGAGCGCGCGGCCAAGCAGCTTCGGCCGCTGTTAGATTCCAGGCCCGACGAGGATCTTGCCCAGCAGGTGCTGGAGCGGGTCTTTGCCGTCGATGTGGCTTACCGCTCCAGGGTGAGCCTGTGGGGGAGGCGCTTAATCGGCGACACGATGTTGATTGCGAGGCACGCGCTTCGCACTTCTGAGTCGGGGCGGCCTGGACAGGCGCAGGTGGAGCCGGTGCTGACCGATGTCGTGACCGAGCACACCAGGCGGATGGACAGCCTGGGACTGACGGCGTAGTCCGCCTAGCGCTGTCTGGGCTCTGCCGGGACGGGAGCGTCTGGCGCTGTCAAAGTCTCGAAGAGTTTTTCGTCTTCGCGGTCCCGGTGTCCTGGAAGCCAGAGCGCGACCCAGACGTGGGCGGCGGTGGAGAGGACAAGGGCGATCAGCCACGTCCAGATCGAGCGTGGGTCAAGCCCCGCCCACATCGCAATCGTGAACAGCAGTGTGGCAAGTCCCACCTGCAGGGCGGGGAGGGCAATCATCCCGTGGCGGTCTCGCCCGGGGACCAGATAGCGCACCAGGGCGCCAATAAGCGCCGCGGCGGTGAAGACGAGAACGATTTCCACAGTGGTCGAAGAGTTCTAGGCGGTGCCTCGCGGCCTACGGCGCGAAGCCCACTTTCCTGGCGGGTTCTTTCAAGATTTCGACATACGCCAAGGTCCGGACGGGGACTAAGTAGATGTGTCCTTTGTCGTCTTCCAGACGCATAACGGCGTCATCTCCGTCGGCGACGCTGGAGGAGATGGACTTTTCCACCTCGTCGGCGTTTTTTGTCGTGTCGAAGACGATTTCTCGGGATGAGTTTGCGATACCAATTCGAATTTCCACGCGTCCAAGCCTACGGGAGTCGTAGGTGGGAATTAGCCTCGAAGGGTGAGCACAGACCTCAGGGCAGCAGGAGAGCTGGTGACCGCTCCCACCACCGCGCCGCTTATCGTGCTCGGCGCGCCAGGCTCGGGCAAGACCACGCTTCTAATTGACAGGCTCCAGCACCTGGTAGCCCAGGGAACATCTCCCGATCGCATCCGACTGCTGACGCCCACAAGGCGACAAGCGACGGCACTGCGGGATGAGCTCAGTGTGGCGTTGGGCCGTGCCACACGTGGGCCTGTGGTCATGAGTTTCGCCGCATTCGCCTTTGCTCTTGTCCGCGCCGATGCGGAGGAGCAAGGCGCCGAGCCACCGCGACTTCGCTCGGGCGCTGATGTCGACGACGATCTTCGGGCACTGCTCGCCGAGCATGCGGCATCTGGCCAAGGCCCCCTGTGGCCGGAGTATTTAGGTCCTGCCGTGCGTCAGACAGAAACATTCCGCACCGAACTTCGAGAGCTTCTTGCCCGGGTCACCGAGTGGGGCGTTGATTCGTCGTGGCTTCGCCAGCACAGCGACGTGCACCCCAGTTGGGAGGCCGTGGCTGATTTCTTGGACGAGTATGAACGCGTCATCGCGAGAAGTCGCCCCCACGAATACGACTCACCAGAGCTTCTTCGCGTGGCATCGGCACTCGTAGAGAGAGGTCTTCCCGAGTCTGTGGCGCTCGACGCGCTATTAATCGATGACGCCCAGGACATGTCTCCAGCAGCCTCGGCGCTCATGGCTGCCCTGCACCAATCAGGTGTCCACCTCACTGTGACGGCAGAACCTGATGTCGCTGGCCAGAGCTTCCGCGGGGCCGACCCGGAAGGACCGTCCTGGCTGGCCTCGAAGCTGAGCGTCTCGCCTGTGGTGTTGGACCGCGTGCACCGTCACGGGGAGAACCTGCGTGCCGTCGTGAGTGCGGTAACTGATCGAATCGGGGCTGCTCGCGCGGGAACCCAGCGCCAGGCAGACGCACGGGCTGACAATTCCACAGAGTTGCCTGTGCTGCTGTCGATGACGGCGGTCTCAGCGGGCAGTGAGGCCGACCAGATCGCGCGCTTCCTACTGAATCGCCACCGGGTGGCGGGAGTCGATTATTCACAGATGGCGATTGCTGTCCGGCGGGCAGCGCAGATTCCTGTGCTGAGCTCCGCCCTGCAGCAGGCGGGAGTGCCTGCCGACAAAGAACACCGCTCGGCCCTCGCAGACCACCCCGCCACCAGGGAACTGATGGGCTGGGTTTTGGCCGCGAGGGCTCCAGAGAGTCTCACCGCGGAGCAGGTGACCGAACTCTTTACCGGCCTCTATGCGGGGATGGAGGCGAAGAAGCTGCGGCGGCTTGGCAGTATTTTGCGCCTTCTGGATCAGCGAGAAGGCATCTCCAGGCCCGGCATCGACGCGGTGGTCGAGCTTGTCAAGGACCTGGACATTCCGCCCGAGCTTCCGATGTCATTTCACGGCCCACTCGAAAAAATCCTCGGGGTGGTCGATTCTCTTCGAGAACTGCCGGAGTCATCGACTCCCGCGGTGGTGATGTCGGCCGCCTGGCAGGCCTGGGGGCTTGAGGAGTCGTGGGTGACACGGGGGAGTGCGGGAACAGAGCTCTCCGGATTCTTCCGAGAAAGCCTCGAGCAGGTGTCCGCGTTGCTCGCGACCGCTGACCGTTTCACCGACACCCACCCTGGTGTGGCGGTGGAGAGTATGTGCCGACAGATCTTGGATAACGACATCTCCGAAGACGTGGTGCTCCCTCAGGCGAGAAGGCGCGGAGTCTTAGTGGCGACTCCCTCTCAACTGGCCGGTGTCGAGGTCGACACCGTGGTGCTCGCGGGGCTTAACGACCACGTCTGGCCGAATACGAGGATTCGCTGGTCGCTTCTGGGATCTCCTCTTGTGGCGCGGGTCGTGCGCGGAGTCGACGTGGAGGATATCGACGAATATCGCGCTGTCTTAGACGACGAATTGCGAATGGCGGCGCTCGCGGTCTCTCGCGCCAGAGAGCAGGTCGTGGTGAGTGCGGTGGATTCAGACGACACCCAGCCCAGTGCCTTGTTTGCGCTCCTTGCCGACTACGGTGATCCCGCCCCCTCGCTCGATGACGTCCACACCTCTGTGCGGGAGTTGGTCGCCTCGCTCCGACACAGTGCGCACTCCGGTAAGGACACTGATTCCCGGGCGACCGACCGTCTTGCCTATCTCGCCCAGCAGGGGATTGCGGAGGCAGCCCCGGATGAATGGTGGGGACTGGCACCACCCACATCTACTGAGCCACTGTTCTCGGCGGCTGAACCCTCGGTGTCTCCTTCTCGTATTGACGCCATTGAGGACTCTCCGCTGGATTGGTTTCTCGACACGGTCTCTCCCGATGAACCCGGCGTGCATCTAAGCCGGGGTCTTCTTGTCCACTGGGCTGCCGAACAGGCCCCAGACGGCGATGCGGAGACGCTCTGGCAGTTGGTTGATTCGCGGTGGGGAGAAATGGATTTCGAGTCACCGTGGGTGTCGAGGCGAGAAAAAGCCACCGTGCGGGGGTTTGTCGACGCTTTGGCCGCGTATCTGTCTGACCGTCGCGCTGACGGCGCCGGTGCGGAGGCCATCGAGGCCTTTGTCGACACCTCGATTGACGGAGTCCGGCTGCGGGGAAAGTTAGACCGGGTGGAAACCACGAAAGAGGGTCAGCTCGTGGTCATCGACATCAAGACCGGACAAGCGGTGACCAACCAGAAGGACATCGATAACCACCCGCAACTGCAGGCCTATCAAGTGGCGCTTGCTGACCCGGGCGTTCGCGAGGAACTGGGTGTGGAGGGCGAGACCGGCGGAGCGTGGCTTGTCTTTGTGAGCGGTGGTGTCCGGGGAAAGAGCTACCGAGTGGCGGAGCAGGGAGCGCTTGATCCAGAGGGTGTCGAGCGTGCCAGGCAGCGGTTTCGCGAGGTAGCTCGGTCGATGAGCCAGTCGGAGTTCGAGGGTCCTGTGCACCAGTCGATGGGAAATAAGTCCTACTCCCGACACCGCTGGCCTCGGGTGGGGAGTGTCTGTGGCTGAGAACATGCGCTACTCCGCGACCGAACTGTGTGAGGCGCTGAATCTATATGAGCCCACCGATGAGCAGCGGGCCATCATCGAGGCGCCGCTGGACGGGGTCTACCGAGTGGTGGCCGGTGCCGGCTCTGGCAAGACAGAGACGATGGCGCTTCGCGTGGTGTGGCTGGTGGCAAACGGGATTGTCGCGCCAAAAGATGTCCTGGGTCTGACCTTTACGAGAAAAGCTGCCTCAGAGCTGGGGGAGCGCATTCACAAGCGGATTCGAGCACTTCCGCAGGATGTCGACGACGAGCGCGATATTTTCCAGATGCCGCAGGTCTCGACCTATAACGCCTTTGCCTCCCGGCTTTTTCAGGACTACGCCGTCTTCTTAGGCCTCGACGGCGACAGTGACGTCGCAGGCTCTGCCGCGTCATGGTCATTGGCCAGGCGCGTGGTCGTGTCCTCGGCTCATCCGGAGCTGGAGGCCTTGGATCTCTCAGTTGACCAAGTCACCTCACTGACCTGGTCGCTCTCGCAGGCCATGTCGGAAAATGCGGCCAGCGCCGAGGAGGTGCGGGACTTTGCCGAGCGCTTCCAACAGGTCGCGGATCTGGAGTCGCCCGATCGTTATCCGCGCGCGGATGTCGACTCATGGGCCTCATCCGTCGGTTCTTTGCGTGTCCTGGCCGACCTCGTCGAGGAGTTTCGGGCGGAAAAAATGCGCCGGGGTCTTGTCGACTATTCCGACCAGATTCGGCTCGGATTGCGGGTCGTGCGGGAAGCTCCCGATGTTGTCCAGCAAATGAGAAACCGTCACCGTGTGGTGCTGCTGGACGAGTATCAAGACACGAGCGTGCTCCAGACTGAGCTTCTCTCCACGCTGTTTGCCGACCATCCGGTGATGAGTGTGGGAGACCCCCTTCAGGCCATCTATGGCTGGCGGGGCGCGAGTGCGTCGAACCTGGCGGATTTCCCCGGTGACTTCGCCCAGTCCTGGACAGTTCAGACCTTTGGCCTGCAAACCAGTTGGCGAAACCCTTCACGAGTGCTGGAGGTGGCCAACACGCTGTGCGATCCGCTTCGCACTCCAGAACTGGAAGTCGGTGTGCTGCACGAAGCACCAGACGCCCCCGAGGGCACTGTCGACTCGGTGTTCACAGAGACCATCACCGAGGAGGCCGAGGAGGTGGCCAAATGGTTTGCGGCGCGACTTCACGGTCTGACCGGTGATGAGGCACCAGATGCCGCGTTACTGCTTCGCGAGAGGAAACATCAAGCCCTCTACGCCACCGCACTGGAAAAGCAGGGAATCCCTGTACACATTTTGGGAATTGGGGGTTTGCTCGCCGATCCTCTTGTCGCTGATTTGGTCGCGGGTATCTCGATTGCGCATTTGCCGTATCCAAACGGTGAGATGGTGCGCTTTCTCACTTCAGGACGGTTCCGCTTGGGAGTGGCAGACCTGTATGCGCTAAGCGACGTCGCGGCGTGGCTCGGGCTGCGGGATGAGGACGGCTCGGCGTTGGATGACGAGGTTGTCCAAAGCATGCGTGACCAGGCCACTGGGCGCCCGCGGGCGTCACTGGTGGAAGCCACGTTGTTTTTGGCATCCAAACGCGATGACCATGGGAAGTGGGTCGGCTTTTCTGAGGCGGCGCGCTCGCAGTTGCGGAGAGCCGCGGAGCTCATTCGAGCACAACGCCAGGTGGCCCATCACGGCATCGTCGAGCAAATTGTGCACTGGGAAAAACTGACCGGCTTAGATATCGAATGGATGTCACACGACAACCAGGAGAGCTACCGGGAGGCGAGAGGGGCTTTCCTGGACGCGGCCAGGCAGTATCAGGCGCTGGGTGACGGTCTCGGTGTCAGCGGTTTCCTCGGCTGGTTAGAAGAGGCGGAGACCAGAGACAGCCTGCAGCCACAAACGGCTCCTCCGGAGCCCGGTTGCGTCCAGATCCTCACCATCCACGGCGCAAAGGGCCTGGAGTGGGATTTAGTCGCGGTGGGCGGGAACAGCAGCGACCTTCTTCCCTCGCGTCAGAAAGAAGGGACGCTCGGTTGGCTGAGGCGCGGCACGCTTCCGTATCCATTCCGGGGAGACCGAGAGTTTCTGCCGAGACTCTCGTGGGAAGACGCGACCGACAGGAAGCAGCTCAGTGACGCGGTGAAAGACTTCCGCGCTGATGTCTCCGCTCACTATCTGGGGGAAGAGCGCCGAGTGGCCTATGTCGGCTTTACTCGCACCAAAAAAGAACTCCTCCTCTCCGGGAGTTTCTGGTCGACCAGGTCACGGGCGCATACGGTGTCGCCCTTTCTCACTGAATTGGCTGATGCCGGCCTGATCGAGCCGCTTCCTGAGGCGTCAGCGTCAGAAGAGCGACCGGAATCGCTGGACGCCGACACGATGGTGTGGCCTGGCGATCCCCTTGGGTCCAGGCGTGAGGCTGTGGAGCGAGCAGCCCAGGCGGTGTCTCAGTGGTCCGGAGAGATTTCTGATGACGACCAGGCTCTATGCGAGGCTGTGCTCGCGGGGGAGCGGGAACACGAAGCCGGTTTTGCCCCGGAGTGGCCCGTCAGACTTCCCGCCTCGCAGTTTGACTCCTGGATATACGAACCA
>CAJXYC010000037.1 GCA_913063365.1 uncultured Cellulomonadaceae bacterium | reverse complement strand
GCACTTTGCGGAGGTAATCAACTCCGAGAGCGGGGCTTGTGAGCACCTCGACTCCGGCGGCCTGCTGAAGCTGGTCGGCAAGCCGGGACATCGATGCTTGAGCCAGCACGATGACCTCAACGCCACGGGCGGCCATGTCTTTCGCGGCAGCGATCACCTTGTCGTCATGCGCGGCAGCATCACCGGCCATCATCACCTCGAATGCTCCCTCAGCGACCGCGGACTCGACCTGGACGGGCTTGCCCTGCTGTGCGGCAGCCGACTCAATCAGACCCACAGTGGGACCGATCGTGGTCGATACCGTCGCCAGAACGCCCACGCGGTCTGCCATTTCAGCTGCTTTCGCAGCCATGGCTTCGTCCACTTTCACTACCGGGACAGAAACCTTGGATTTCGCGGCTTCCACAGCGGGCCCCAGGGAAGAACAGGCCGAGAAGATTATGTCTGCCCCCGCTGCTTCTGCCGCTTGCGCGAGGTGAGCCATCCGAGCTTCGCTCTCGGAGGAGATTTGGCCGTCACGCATCACCGTGGCCAACACATCCGAATCGACGAAATGCACGAGCTCGTCATCAGGAAACGCTTCTTCAAGAAGATGCCTCAGAGCAGGCTCCTTGTCGAGAAACACGAAGCTCGTGTGCAACATTGCAATCTTCGCCATAACCACCACTTTGCGGTTTCGTTTTTGCCGTAATGGTCAGACATCTGACCTAGCTGAAAGTAGTAAAGCGCACTTTCGCCAAACGCGCAACACTTCAGAGCATCAATTTTCCAGCGTTACCGAATCGAGACCAGGCTCGAGTGAAAATGTGCCGCTGTGCGCCTGTGGAGCCCTTTATAGAGCCGCCAGAGGGCTACTCAGACGCGGGAACACGCCTCGAAGGCGCGGGGAATAACTCTTGCCGAACCGGATCACTGGCGGGGAGCGAGGACTCGACGAGCGTCATTTCCTCTGAGCTGAGCTCGAGGTCAGCGGCCTGGGCCGAATCGCGAACGCTTTCAGGTCGTGTCGCTCCTGGCAATGCGATGAGAGACCGAGAAATGCCGAGCATCCAGGCCAGCACGACTCGGGGAACACTCACACTTCGCTGTGCAGCGATGTGCTGAAACACTCCCGTGGCCTGACTGGCGAGTTCCGAGATTCTCTTTGCCCCGCCAAGTGGTGACCAGGGCAAAAAGGCAATCCCGCGCTCTTCACAAAATTCGATGACATCGAGACCGTGGCGGTAGAAGGGCGAAAACTCGTTTTGAACACTGACAATGCCTCCCTGTTCAGGGCCGCCGAGGATGTCAACCGCGGCCTGAAGCTGTTACAGGTTGTAGTTCGACACTCCCAGTTGCTCAGCGAGGCCCTGAGCCTTCACGGCACCCAAATTTTCAATCTGGGTCTCAAGATCACGCTCCGGATCGAGTCGGTGGTGCTGGTAGAGCTGAATCCGGTCGACGCCGAGACGCTCCAAAGACCGCTCGATTGCGCGCTCGAGATACTCTCGAGAGCCATTTCGCCCCCAGACCTCCCCCTCCGAACGGGTAATCCCGCCCTTCGTGGCAACGACCACGCGATTCCTTGCCGCCTCGTCGCCAGTCCAAGAGTCCAGCGCCTCCCGGAGGAGCACTTCGTTATGCCCCATTTCGTCCCAGGTCGGCGCGTACACATCCGCGGTATCTAAGAGAGTCACTCCCGCGTCGAGAGCAGCATGAATGCCTGCAATGGCATGGCTGTAGCGCTTCTCCGGATCGGTTCCTGGCCTCCCCTGCCACGAGACATTCATCAGCCCGAGTCCCACCGAGCTCACATCCCAAGGACCCAACTTCCTGTACTCCATCTTTCCTCCCGAACCGATAGTGGCACGTTATGCCAAAAAGAACACCTGGTCGAGCTGCTTGAACCCCTCATCAGGAGCAAGCCCCTCGAGTTGCTCAAAATAGGGGCCCATCATCTCCTGCCACTTCGCGTTGATCTCTCGTGCCGCCATTCCCGCTCGTGCGGCGTCGAGATCGGGGGTTTCGAAATAGCCAAATAGTGCCGCATCATCGCGGTCGAGAAAGAGCGAGTAGTTGGTCCAGCCTGTTTCGCGGAGGGCCTGGAGCATCTCGGGCCAGACATTTTTGTGGTGCTCGACGTATTCATCGAGCAGGTGCTTTTTCAATTGAAGTCGAAATCCGATGCGCTGCATCTGGGGATCCTTTCGTCAGAAACAACAGTGGGTGGCAGCGTCGTCTGCTGCCACCCACTGTGTCATGTGTCACCTAGGGGAGATTTAGTAAATCTCCTTGAAGGTGGCGATGTTGTCGATGGTGAAGGTGAAGGGGTCACCCAGGAAGGCGATTCCTCCGTCAACGACCTCGTAGCTGGTCTCGCCAGCCATGAAGGTCGATCCCACCGAACCATCGAATTCACCGTTGTGACCGAGCACGGCGGCGTAGACGCCGACGTAACCCAGGTCAATCGGGTTCCACAGACCCACCTTGGTGATGGTGCCGTCTTCGATGTACGGAGCCATCTCCGAGGGCAGACCCAGACCGGTCACGGCAACGTCAACGCCCTTGGCCTTCTTTTCCTGAGCCGCGGCGAGAACACCGACGGTGGTCGGGGCGATGATGCCCCCCACGTCGGGGTACTGCGCGAGGATTGCGTTGAACTGCTCGACCGACTTGGTCGGGTCGTCGTCACCGTAGAACACGGCGCTCTCGAGGCTTCCACCCGCCCACGACATGTTCGGGTAGGTCTCCTCGAGGTACGGTCCCATCGCTTCGATCCAGATGTTCTGGTTCGCAGCGGTGGCCGCAGCAGAAAGGATGGCCACAGAGCCTTCCTCGCCCATTTCTTCGGCGACCCAGTCGACCTCAGCGGTACCGATACGGTCAGCGGCCGAGGGCAGAATCGACACGAGACGTGCGTCGGCGGCCTCGGGGGCCACGTCGGCGTCGCTGGTGACGATGGTGATGCCTGCAGCAGCGGCTTCTTCCAGGGCCGGAACGATCGCGTTCTGGTCAGCAGCCGAGATCACCAGAGCGTCGTAGCCCTCCTGGATGACCTGGTTGATGAACTGCACCTGTGCAGGACCAGTTGCCTCGTTGGGGCCAATGTAGTCACAGCTCGCGCCGAGCTCTTCACAGGCCTTCTGAGCGCCCTCATCCCATGCGGAGAAGTATCCGATGTTGATGGCCTTGGGCATGATCGCAATACGCAGACCGTCTTCCGCAGGAGCCTCTTCTGTGGTCTCTGCGGAGGTGTCTTCCTCCTCCGTGGAGGCCGACTCTGTGGTGCTGCTCGCGCAGCCGGCAATACCGAGCGCGAGTACCGACGTCAAGGCAAATGCCTTGAAACCGGACTTAACTAGTCGGTTGTTCATTTCCCACCTCTCGAATGGTTTTCTTGGTGTTGTCCTTCGCACGCGACTCGCGCCACGAGCGAAGGTATTCAGTCACACGCGGTGTGATGACTGAAATCATCAGCAACGCGCCACTGACGATCAGTAGCGAGTTCGCTGTAAATCCTGTGAGTTGCAGCGCCGAGCGAATCACTCCGAGCGAGAACACCGCTGCGAGCACTCCCCAGATGGTGCCCACTCCCCCAGCAATTGACACGCCGCCAAAGAGGGTGGCGGCAATCACGGAGAGTTCATAGCCGACAGCTCCATCCGGCGAGGCGCTGGCAAAGCGGAGGGTGTAGACAATCCCGGCGACACCCGACATCAGACCGGTCATCGCAAAGAGCGTCATCTTGGTCCGCTGAACGGGAATGCCACTGAACTTCGCGGCTTCGGCGTTCACCCCGATGGCGAAGGTCCAGCGGCCAAAGCGGGTGTGGTGGAGGATGAACCAGGCCACGGCGGCCAGTACGACCAAGAGCAGGGTCGACCACGGTAGGAACGTGCCCGGAATACGTCCGTAGCCGATGTTGATCCAGAACTCGGGCAGTTCGTTGACCGGCTGGTTACCCAAGAGCGCAAAGCTCAACCCTCGATACAGCGCGAGGGTGGCAATCGTGACCGCTAGTGACGGTAAGCCCAGTTTGGTGACCAAGAAGCCGTTAAACATCCCACAAGCCAGTCCCACGAGCAGTCCACCGACGATTGCCACCTCAAAGGGCAATCCCTCGCGGAAGAGGAAACCAGTTGACGCGCTGGCGAGGTTCAACGTTGAGGCGACAGACAGGTCGATCTCACCGGAGATGATGAGGAAGGTCATTGCTAGGGCGATGATGGCGAACTCGGTCACATCGCGCAGAACAAAGGCGAGGTTGCTGGTGTTGGCGAAGTTGTCGGCAACGAGGGTGCCCCACATCACGGCGAGAACAAGAAAGAGGGCAATGCCCTTATCCCAGGTGAAGCTGAACCTATTCATCTTTGGACCCCATAATCGTCGTGGTTTTCACCCGTGAGTTGAGGTAACGGTCGAAGGCAATCGCGAGGATGATCAGCCCTCCGTTGAACGCTTGCTGCCAGAACTGCGGAATCCCCAGCGCACCAATCGCGCGAGTGATCGACTGCAACAGAATCGCGCCAAGGAACGCTCCCCACACGGTTCCCGACCCTCCGGCGATGGTCACTCCGCCGACGACGCAGGCAGCGACCACAACCAGTTCGAGCGCGAGGGCAGAGTTGGCGTTGGCGGCGTTGAACCGACCCAAAAGGACCGCCCCCGCGAGACCAGCGATCGCGCCGTTCATCACGAAAGCTGTGAACACTCGCCGCGCCACGGGAATGCCGGCCAATTCGGCCGCCTGTGGGTTGGAGCCGATGGCGTAGAGGTCGCGCGCCGCGCGAGTACGCCGCATCACAAACCCGCTGATGATTACCAGGGCCAGGCCGAGCAGGAACAGGTAGGGAATACCGAAGAGTCGGTTGAACCCCAGCCAGGCGACCTCGGGGGGCACCATCGCGGCGGTGACGGTGCGCCCGAAGGCGTAGTCGCTAAAGATTCCCCGCACGATGTACAGCGAGCCAAGTGTCACCACGAGGCTGGGCAGTTGCATGTATGCGACGAGGAACCCGTTGACCGCGCCGACAGCCACTCCGATTGCAAGCGCACCGAGCAAGGCGCCCAGCGTGCCGTAGCCCTTGTCGTAGAAATCGCCGATGACAAACGAGGTAAACCCGATGAGCGAGCCCACCGAGAGGTCGATGTGACGGGCAACAATGACGAAGGTCTGACCGACGGCGAGAATGGCCACCACGGCAACTCCCAGCAGAATGTCGACGACTCCGGTCGCGGAGAAGAACGTGGGCTTGGCGATACCCGTTGCCAGGATGACCAGCACAATGGCCAGGAACACCGGCAGCTCTCGCGCCTTGAGGACGTTGCCAACAATCGTCATACGATCACCCCTCCGGTCGCGAGGGTGATGATCTTCTCCGAGTCCGCCTCGGACCGATCGAGAATGCCCATCTGTTTGCCCTCGCGCATCACGACGATGCGATCGGACATCCCCAACACTTCGGGCAGCTCCGATGAGACCATGATGACGGCCATCCCCGCCTGGGCTTTCTCCGACAGCAGTCGGTGGACTTCGGCCTTCGTTCCCACGTCGATTCCCCGAGTGGGCTCATCAACGATGAGCACTTGGGGTTCCGTCGCGAGCCACTTGGCAAGAACAACTTTCTGCTGGTTCCCTCCGGAGAGGCGCTCGACCGGGTCGGCGAGTTCGGCATATTTCACCTGCAGGGTCTTTCCCCAGTTCGCCGCGGTGCTGTCCTCGCGGCGGCGCAGCAACAGAAGCCACTGGGAGAGCTTTTTCCACAGCGTGGCGACCACGTTGCGCGAGATTGACGAGGCCATAAATAGACCCTGCTGGCGCCTGTCTTCGGGCACCAGGGCCAGGCCTTTATCCATCGCCACGGCGGGCTTTCCCGGGGGAATCAGCTCGCCGTTGAGGCGAACCGTTCCAGAGTCGTAGCGGTCAATTCCGAAGATGGCCCGAACCACTTCCGAGCGTCCCGACCCGACCAGTCCGGCCAGTCCGAGGATTTCTCCGGCGTGCACATCGAAGGAAATGTCCTCAAATTGGCCCTCGAGGCTCAGGTTGTCCACGCTGAGGACCACGTCGCCGATGGGGACGTCGAGTTTCGGGAAGAGTTCGGAGACTTCCCGACCCACCATCATCCGCACGACATCGGCTTCACTGGAATCGGCAATCATCTTGCTCCCGACGGTCTCACCGTCGCGCATGACCGTGAGTCGATCGCACAGAGCAAACACCTCGTCGAGGCGGTGGCTCACAAACACCACGGCGTAGCCCTGGTTTTTCAGATTGGTGGCCACTTGGAACAGCCGCTCGACCTCACGAGACGACAGCGCAGCAGTGGGCTCGTCCATGACGATGACCGTCGCATCGGTCGACAGGGCCTTAGCGATCTCCACGATTTGCTGGTCGGCAATCGAGATTCCACGTGCGCGGGCATTGGGATCCAGCTGCACACCGAGTCGCTGGAATAGCTCGCGCGACTGACGAGCCATTTCGTCCCAGTTGATCAGCACGCCTGAGGTGAGCTGTCTGCCGACAAACACGTTCTCGGCCAGCGTGAGGTCGGGAAACAGGCTTGGCTCTTGGTAGATCACCGCAATGCCCTGCTCGATCGACTCTCGGGTACTCCCCTGGCGGAACGGGGCGCCCTTGAGGGTGATGTCGCCCGCGTCGATGGTGTGCACGCCGGCAAGAGCCTTGAGGAGAGTCGATTTTCCCGCTCCGTTTTCGCCAAGCAGAGCGTGGATTTCCCCGGGATACAACGTGAGGTTGGCATCAACCAGCGCGCGAACACCGCCGAATGATTTCGCGACATGACGCATCTCCAGCAGCGGCGTCTGCGGCGCTGCGGAGCCTGCTTCGGTTGCGTGCGTCATTGCGTGAAACCTTCTGTTTTGAATCGTTTCAATAGCGTACAGGATAGCCAGCCCAGCCGAAAACATCCCGCGCTGCCACCAAAGGTGGCCCAATCGTTATCAACTGTGCGAGCGGTCACGACAGACCCTCCACAGCGCGCAGGCGCTCCAGCTGGGTGACGTGCGCGGGCTCGAGTTCTTCCAGGCATGACACCCCGAGTAGCCGCATCGTGCGGGTCATCTGCTCGGTGAGAATCTCAAAGGTCCGGTGAACACCCGCAGCGCCACCTGCCATCAGCCCGTACAGGTAGGCCCGTCCCACAAGAGTGAAGCGCGCACCCTGGGCGATGGCCGCCACGATGTCAGCACCCGACATGATTCCGGTGTCGAGATGAACCTCGAGATCGGAGCCGACCTCTGTGACCACCCGGGGGAGCAAGTGGAAGGGAATCGGAGCCCGGTCGAGCTGGCGACCCCCGTGGTTCGACAAGATAATGGCGTCAACTCCGAGCTTGGCCAGTCGGTGGGCATCCTCAACGGTCTGAACGCCCTTCACAACGAGTTTGCCCGGCCACTGGGCCTTAATCCACTCCAGGTCGTCGTAGGTCACCGTCGGGTCAAACATGTGGTCGAGAAGCTCGGCAACAGTGCCCTGCCAGCTCGAGAGAGAGGCAAACTCGAGAGGATCAGTGGTGAGGAAATCCCACCACCACCACGGACGGGGAATGGCGTTGGCCACTGTGCCCAGTGTCAAAGCGGGGGGAATGGAAAAGCCGTTGCGCTTATCGCGCAGTCTCGCACCCGCTACCGGAACATCGACGGTGACCTGGAGAGTGTCAAAACCGGCCGCGGCAGCGCGGCTGACCAGCTCCATGGACCGATCGCGGTCTTTCCACATATACAGCTGGAACCAGTTGCGTCCCGTCGGTGCAGCCTGTGCGACCTCCTCGATGGAACGTGTCCCCATCGTCGAGAGGGCGAAGGGAATTCCCCAGTCTTGTGCGACGCTTGCGCCCGCGATTTCCCCTTCGGTGTGCATCATCCGGGTGAAGCCTGTGGGAGCGATTCCCACCGGGTAGGCAACGTCCTGACCCAACACGCTCCACGACGTCGAGACCTGAGAAACATCACGAAGAATCGCGGGATGGAACTCAACGTCACGAAAAGCCTGACGTGCACGGGCAAGCGAGAGTTCCTCTTCCGCCGCCCCGTCGGTGTAGTCGAAAGGGGCCTTCGGGGTGCGGCGTTTGGCAATCGTGCGCAGATCCCAAATCGTGTGGGCTTTGTCGAGCCTCCGCTTGGTGGCGTTTGGCTCCCATTTTTTGAACTTCAGCAGCGGAGCTAAGTCTTTGGGACGGGGAACGCGTCTAGCGACCATGAGTGCCTCCTGTGACGAGGGGACGGGGAGCAAAACGTCTCGTGTCGAGGTGGCCGGTGAGGAAGCTTCGCATCGCAGCGAGATCACCAGTGATGACCCCGGCTGTCCGGGCTTGAACGAGGACGTTGCCCAACGCCGTCGCTTCGGTGGGGCCGGCAATGACGGGCAGACCCGATCGATCGGCCACCGCCTGACACAGCAATGCGTTTTGGGAGCCACCCCCAGTGAGGTGAACCTGCCGGAGAGATTGGCCCGACAGCTCCTGGGCTGTCTGCAGCGCGTCAACAAAAGCCTGGGCCAAACTGTGAACGATTGAGGCAACGATTGCGACCGGCTCATCGGGGATGTGTACGCCGTGTTCAACAGCCCACTGCTGGATGCGCTGGGGCATATTCCCCGGTGGCATAAACCGCTCATCGGTGACATCAATGAGCCCCAACGGACCGTCGTAGTCGCTCGCTTGCTCAACGAGTGATTCGACCGATTCGGAGACTCCCTCCGACCTCCAGTGGTTCACACTCTCATTGAGCAGCCACAGCCCCATCACATTGGTGAGGAATCGCACCCGGTTGTCCACTCCGCGCTCGTTGGTGAAATTGGCGCGACGTGCTCCATCGCTGAGAATTGGGGCCTCCAATTCCAATCCGACCAGACCCCAGGTCCCGCAGGAGATGTATGCGCAGTCACTACCTTCCAGGGGAGTTCCCACCACCGCCGAAGCAGTGTCGTGGGAGCCGACGGTCACCAAGTTCAGTCCGCCTCCCGGGAACCATTCCTGGCGCACGGCACCAAGAGTCTCACCAGGATCCACCAGAGGTGCAAACAAGCGCGACGGGGCGCCAGACAACGAGATCAAGCCCTCGTCAAACTCTCCGGTGGTCACATCTACCAGGCCCGTTGTCGACGCGTTCGTCGCTTCGGTCGCCGACACGCCAGTCAGCCACCAGCCCATCAGGTCGGGAATGAGCAGGAGGGACTCGGCCAAAGAAGATCGACCCGTCCAGTCTTCTGTTGCCAGCTGGTAGATCGTGTTGAAGGGAAGATACTGCAAGCCGTTTCGAGCAAAGAGAGCGGCATGGTCGCGGGTCGCGTGGACGCTTTCTACTCCTCGAGCTGTCCGTTCATCTCGGTAGTGGAAGGGCTCCCACAGCAGCTTGCCCCCGGAGAGCAGGCCGTAATCGACCGCCCAGGAGTCGATGCCGAGCGACACCGGCGAATGTCCCGCTGTGGCAATCTGAGCCAGACCGCGGGTGATTTCGCTAAACAGCCCTGTGGCGTTCCAGTGCAAGCCATCGTCGGTGGTGACGGGCCCATTGGGAAAACGGTGAACCACGTCATAGTTCAGCCCGGAGGAATCAATGGCGGCGTGGATGACCCGGCCGCTGGTCGCGCCGAGATCGACCGCAATTACCGACGTGCTCATCGGAGGAACGCTGCCGCCACACCTGAGTCAACCGGTATGTGCAGTCCCGTTGTCAGCCCCAGGTCCGGGCCGGTCAGAACAGAGACGGCGTCGGCCACGCTTTCTGGGAGAACTTCTTTTTTCAACAGAGTCCGCTGTGCGTAGAACGAGCCGAGGTCTTCCTCCTTCACCCCATAGGTCTTGGCGCGGTTAGCTCCCCAGCCGCTGGCGAAAATTCCGGACCCGCGGACCACCCCATCGGGGTTGACGCCGTTGACGCGGATGCCATACTCGCCCAACTCGACGGCAAGCAAGCGCACTTGATGGGCCTGGTCGGCCTTTGTCGCCGAGTAGGCCACATTGTTCGGTCCGGCGAAAACGGAGTTCTTTGAGGAGATGTAGACGATGTCGCCACCAGTTCCCTGCTCGATCATCACCCGGGCGACCTCCCGGGAAAACAGGAACGATCCTTTGGCCATGATGTCGTGTTGGAAATCCCAATCCGCCTCGGTGGTCTCGAGCAGTGGCTTGGACAGCGACACTCCGGCGTTGTTGACCAGGATGTCGATTCCGCCGAAGGCCAACAGCGCCGCGTCGACCGCCTTTTTCACCGCGGCTTCGCTCCGAACATCGACCCCCACTCCGACGGCGACATCCGACGAACCGATTTCGCGGGCAACAGCTTGGGCTTTTTTCTCGTC
>CAJXYC010000036.1 GCA_913063365.1 uncultured Cellulomonadaceae bacterium | reverse complement strand
ATCGAAGGCTCGGTTGTCGAGTCCCTTCCGAATGCAATGTTCCGTGTCGAGTTGACCAACGGTCACAAGGTTCTTGCCCACATTTCGGGCAAGATGCGTCAGCACTACATCCGAATCCTCCCCGAGGACCGCGTGATTGTGGAGCTGAGTCCTTATGACTTGACCCGTGGCCGCATCGTCTACCGCTACAAGTAGGCAGGTACTGAGAAGGAACGGCCTGGGAGACCAGGTACGAGGCCAGCAGGAGAAAACATGAAGGTCAGTTCGAGCGTCAAGAAAATCTGTGATCGTTGCCGCGTCATTAGACGGCACGGCAATGTCATGGTGATCTGCTCAAACCCCCGCCATAAACAGCGCCAGGGCTAGAGCTCAACACAACTGAATAAACCAGGCAGGTTCAAAAATCCCCTTGGGGGAGGACACCTCGGGAGAGAGGCCCGGGCACCGAATCTGACGAAGACCTCTCAGACTCTGCAGGAGAAACCATGGCACGTATTGCCGGAGTAGACATTCCCCGCGAAAAGCGCGTGGAAGTCGCTCTTACCTACGTTTTTGGTGTTGGTCGTACCCGCGCGCAGCAGACGCTGTCGGCGACAGGCATTGACCCGAACACCCGTGTGAAAGACCTCAGCGACGACCAGTTGCTGCAGCTTCGCACCCACATCGAGGGCACCTACAAAGTAGAGGGTGACCTTCGCCGTGAGGTTGCCGCCGATATTCGCCGCAAGGTGGAGATCGGAAGCTACGAAGGAGTGCGACACCGTCGCGGCCTGCCCGTCCGTGGACAGCGGACGAAGACGAACGCCCGGACCCGCAAGGGCCCGAAGCGCACCGTCGCAGGGAAGAAAAAGGTCTAAGGCGTAAGAATCGAGTTTCGGAGTTTCAATGGCAACCACTAAAACGTCCACCACGCGTAAGCCGCGTCGTAAGGGCAAGAAGAGCATCGCCGTGGGTCAAGCCCACATCAAGTCGACGTTCAACAACACCATCATCTCCATCACCGATCCTGACGGAGCGGTGGTGAGCTGGGCCTCTTCTGGAGCCGTTGGCTTCAAAGGGTCGAGAAAGTCCACCCCGTTTGCTGCCCAACTTGCTGCTGAGTCAGCGGCCAAGCAGGCGCAGGAACACGGAATGAAGAAAGTGGACGTGTTCGTCAAGGGACCGGGTTCAGGTCGGGAGACAGCAATTCGCTCGCTCCAGGCTGCTGGTCTCGAGGTCGGTTCGATTACTGACGTGACGCCTCAGGCGCACAACGGTGTTCGTCCGCCCAAGCGTCGTCGCGTCTAACGGCTCGGGTATCCGCTGCGAAGGCGGATACTGCCGTGCCACCACCACAACTCAATATGTTCCGCGGTGAATAGCCGCCTCGTGTAACAGGTGTCATATAGCGGACACTTTGCGAAAGGAATCACATCGTGCTCATTGCACAGCGCCCCACCCTCACTGAAGAAACCATCTCAAACGTTCGGTCTGCGTTCGTTATTGAGCCCCTGGAGCCAGGTTTTGGCTACACGCTCGGTAACTCTCTGCGTCGGACCCTGCTGTCGTCTATTCCCGGTGCTGCCGTCACCGGAATCCGCATCGACGGAGTGCTCCACGAGTTCTCCACGGTCGAGGGTGTGAAAGAAGACGTCACCGAAATCATCCTGAACATCAAGAATCTCGTCGTCTCCAGCGAGCACGACGAGCCGATTACCGCGTATCTGCGCAAGCAGGGTGCTGGACAGGTCACTGCGGCCGATATTTCTGCTCCGGCTGGAGTGGAAATCCACAACCCTGAGCTGCACATCGCCACCCTGAACGACAAGGCGAGCTTCGAGTTGGAGCTCACCGTTGAGAGGGGCCGCGGATATGTCTCCGCCACACAGAACCGCGACGAGTATGCCGAGGCCGGCCACATTCCGGTCGACTCGATCTACTCGCCGGTGATGAAGGTCACCTACCGCGTGGAGGCCACTCGTGCCGGTGAGCGCACCGACTTCGACCGTCTCGTTGTTGACGTCGAGACCAAGCCGTCGATGGCTCCCCGCGATGCTGTCGCGTCAGCTGGTCGCACGCTCGTCGAGCTGTTCGGACTGGCCCGCGACCTGAATGAAGAGGCAGAGGGCATCGAGATCGGACCAGCACCTGTTGAGGCTGTTCTGTCGAATGAGCTGTCCACGCCGATTGAGAGCATGGACCTTTCGGTTCGGAGCTACAACTGCCTGAAGCGTGAAGGCATCAACACCATTAGCGAGCTCGTGGCACTGTCCGAGCACCAGCTGATGAATATCCGCAACTTCGGCCAGAAGTCGGTTGACGAGGTGCGCGACAAGCTCGTGGAAATGGGGTTGTCGTTGAAAGACACGATGCCCGGTTTTGACGGCAGCGCCTACTACACCGGCCTCGAGGACGAGCAGTAAGGCCAGGAGTAACGAGGACACACGACTATGCCTAAGCCCACAAAGGGACCCCGCCTCGGAGGCGGACCCGCCCACGAAAAACTGATGTTGGCAAACCTTGCCACCGCCCTGTTCACTCACGGACGTATTCAGACGACAGAGACGAAAGCCAAGCGCCTTCGTCCGCTCGCTGAGCGCATGGTGACCTTCGCAAAGCGAGGTGATCTGCACTCGCGTCGCCGCGTGATGACCGTGATTCGGGACAAGTCGGCCGTGCACAAGCTGTTCGCTGAAATCGCTCCGCAGGTAAACGACCGTGAGGGTGGATACACCCGCATCGTGAAGACAGGTTTCCGCAAGGGAGATCGCGCCCCAATGGCCGTGATCGAGCTTGTTTTGGAGCCGGTGGAAAAGAAGCCGTCGGCGAAGAAAGCTCAAGCTGCCAAGGACAAGGCTGCTGCTGAAAAAGCTGCCGCCAAGGCCGCGAAGGCAGAGGCTGCCAAGGCGGAAGCTGCCGAGGCAGAAGCCGCTGACGCAGAGGCCACCGAAGAGGTTGACGCTCCGGACGGCGCCGAGTCCGAGACAGAGTCGGTTGCCGTTGAGGCCGACGTGGCGGAGGAGGCACCCGCCGAGGAGAGTGCTGCGGAAGAAGCACCCGCTGAGGAAGTAGTCGCCGAGGAGGCACCTGCTGAAGAGGCGGCGGCTGACGAGGCTCCCGAGCCTGAGGAGGAAGCTCCTGCCGAGGAATCGGTGGAGGAGCCAGCCGCAGAGGAGCCTGAGGAGAAAAAGGCCGACTAGAACCGGCCTACACTCCTCAGCGTGACAATGCGCCTGAGAATTGACCTTGGCTACGACGGCCAGGCCTTTTCAGGCTGGGCAAAACAACCCGATCGCCCGAGCGTGCAAGATTCTCTTGAGTCTGCTCTGGCCACGGTCTTTCGCGTTGAGCGTGACCAGGTGAAGACGGTAGTTGCTGGCCGCACAGACGCGGGTGTTCATGCCGTTGGTCAGGTCTGCCACGTCGACCTTCCCGAGGCGCTCGGCGTCAGACTCGATGATGCGAATGAGCTTGCTCGCCTGACAAAGAGGCTTCGCGGGGCGCTTGGGAAAGACAACCACGTCTGGATTCACGAGGTGTCGGCGGCCCCAGAGGGCTTCGACGCTCGGTTTTCGCCTGTGGCGAGGCGGTACGAGTACCGAATTGCCGACAGCCACGCCCTACGCGACCCTCGACTGGCTGGCCACACCGTCTGGCGAGACGAGGAATTGGATATGGCCTCGATGAATACTCTCGGTCAGGCACTGCTTGGATTGCACGACTTCGCAGCGTTTTGTCGGGCGAGAGAGGGCGCGACAACAATTCGAGAGCTCCAGGAGTTCAGCTGGCTTCGAGACGAGCAACATGTCCTGGTCGGGCGAGTGGTGGCAGACGCCTTTTGCCACTCGATGGTTCGTTCTCTTGTCGGGTCTGCCGTGGCTGTCGGGGCTGGCCAGCTCTCCACGGACGATGTGCTCAGATTGCGACAGGAGGGAGCGCGGACAAGCGCGTGGAAGACAATGCCGGCACATGGACTGACGCTGATGGAGATTTACTACCCCGACCCTGAGCACCTCGCCGAAAGGGCAGAACAGACCCGTGCACCCAGGCGTCTGCCCGCGGATTGAGTTTTTCAGGCGCCAAGGGTATTCTTGTCCGCTGGTGCCAGAAACCTCTGGCCCTTCGGTTGAGACCTCCACCGGCTGGTTTGTCCCCAAACCACCATCGGAGCGGGATACACGAACACCTCGACACGATCGGATGACGCATGACGCGCACCTTTAGCCCCACGCCGGCTGATGTTCGGCACGACTGGGTACTCATCGACGCAGAAGACGTCGTGCTGGGCCGCTTGGCCTCTCACGCCGCCACACTTCTGCGTGGCAAGCACAAGCCGACGTTTTCACCCCACATGGATATGGGCGACTACGTCATCATCATCAACGCGGACAAAGTGGTGCTGACCGGCAACAAGGCGGCTCAGAAGATGGAATACCGCCACTCCGGCTACCCAGGTGGCCTTACCGCCACCTCGTATGTAGAGCTCCTCGAGAAGAACCCGGTGCGGGCAGTGGAACGCGCCGTGCGGGGAATGTTGCCGAAGAACACCCTCGGAGCTAACCAGCTCAAGAAGCTCAAGGTGTACACCGGGAGCGAGCACCCTCACCAGGCTCAACAGCCGAAGACCTACGAAATCACCCAAATCGCCCAGTAGCGACTGAAAACTAAGGATTAGTCATGGCAGACAACATCGAAGAGACTGAGGTCCCCGAGACCTACAGCACGGAGTCACCGGCTCCCGCTGAGCCCGCAACCCCGCGCGCCTCGCTGTCGGTTGGTGGCCGCGCGGTCGGTCGCCGCAAGGAAGCCGTCGCCCGGGTTCGCTTGACCCCTGGAGCCGGCACCATCACCGTCAACGGACGTAGCTTGGAGGATTACTTCCCCAACAAGCTGCACCAGCAGCTGATTAACGACCCGTTCACGGTTCTGAAGCTTCAGGGTGCTTATGACGTGCAGGCCCGGATCACTGGTGGTGGCCCGTCGGGTCAGGCCGGGGCGCTCCGTCTTGGAATCGCCCGCGCGCTCAACGAGATTGACCGCGAGCACAACCGTGCTGACTTGAAGAAAGCTGGATTCCTTTCCCGTGACGCCCGCGTCAAGGAGAGCAAGAAAGCTGGTTTGAAGAAGGCGCGTAAGGCTCCGCAGTACTCGAAGCGCTAGTCGCGCACCGACTTCACCATGGGTCGTCTCTTTGGAACAGATGGCGTCCGCGGACTCGCTAACGGCGATCTGACGGCGAAACTTGCGCTGGAATTAGCGCAGGCGGCTGCCTCTGTTCTTACCAAGGGGCGCCACGCAGACGAGCTGCGTGCCAAAGGTCAGCGCCCCCGTGCAGTGATTGCCAGAGACCCCCGGGTCTCGGGGGATTTCCTGTCGGCAGCGGTCGCAGCCGGACTCGCAAGTTCGGGAATCGACGTTCTGGACGCTGGTGTTCTTCCCACTCCCGCAGTGGCGCTACTCGTGCGGGATGCTGAGCTGGATTTCGGCGTCATGATTTCGGCTTCGCACAACACGGCCCCCGATAACGGAATCAAGTTCTTCTCTTTCGGCGGCACGAAATTGCCCGACGAAGTGGAAGACCGGATTGAGTCGTTTCTCGGGACGCAGCCGCTGAGCCCCACGGGCGAAGGCGTCGGCCGCATTTCCCGGTTCGCTGACGCAGAAGACCGTTACGCCCTCGCGCTCCTAAAGACACTGCAGATCTCCCTCAAAGGGCTCCACATCGTCCTGGACTGTGCGAATGGCGCCTCCGCAGGGGTGTCGCCCCGAGTGTTCCAGGATGCAGGCGCGCAGGTCACCGTGATGGGAGCCGAACCAGATGGTGTGAACATCAACGAGGGATACGGATCGACCCATCCCGAGCAGCTTCAAGAGGCCGTTGTGCGTTTGGGAGCTGACCTTGGTATTGCCCACGATGGTGACGCCGATCGCACGCTCGCGGTGGACCACACAGGCAGGCTCATTGACGGCGATCGCCTGCTCGCCATCCTGGCGCTTGGTATGCATAGCCGTGGAGAACTTCGGAACAATGCGGTTGCCGTGACCGTGATGAGCAATCTTGGGCTTCGTCGGCTGCTGGGCGACAAGGGGATCACTGTCCACGACACCAAAGTCGGTGACCGCTATGTTCTCGAGGCACTGCAGGAGCACTCTCTGTCTCTCGGGGGCGAACAGTCGGGGCACATCATCTTGGCCGATCACCAGACCACCGGTGACGGGATTCTCACTGGCCTGCATATCGCTTCAGAGATGGTTCGCTCTGGCTCCACGTTGGCGGACTTAGCGGACCAGATGACTGTGTATCCGCAAGTCCTGGTGAACGTGCCGGATATGAATATCTCAGGTCTCGAAGGAAACCAGGCGGTCGCGGACGCTGTCTCCGCTGCTGAGGCCGAGCTTGGCGATTCTGGTCGGGTACTTTTGCGGCCGTCTGGGACGGAGCCACTGGTGCGAATCATGGTGGAGGCGGCTAGCCGCGAAGATGCCGAACGCATTGCGCAGGACATTGCCGGCGTTGTCCGACAGGAGCTTGGCTAAATCTTTCGCAGCAACACCGTGTGAACCCGGTGGTCAGATTCTTTACGAAGAATCAGTGAGGCCCGGGGCCTAGTTGGTTGGATGTTGTTTTCCAAGTTGGGGGCGTTGACTTCGTTCCATATTCGTTTGGCTTCTGCCCGGGCATCGGCTTCAGACAGGCTCGCGTATTTATGGAAGTAACTGCGTGGGTCAGAGAAGGCCCCCTGTTGAAGCTGCAGGAATCTTTCTTCGTACCAATGAGCAATATCTGCCGGTCTCGCGTCGACATAGATGCCGAAGTCAAATAAGTCGCTAATGGCGAGGGAGGAGTTATCGGACGGCGGTGCAAGAACATTCAATCCTTCGATAATCAGCACATCTGGCGACTCGATAACTTCTGTCTGCCCTGGCACTCGGTCGTAGAGAAGATGCGAATACATCGGAGCCTCGACTCGTGCGGCTCCGCCTTTGACCTGGGAAATAAATCGCAGGAGACCTCGACGGTCGTAGCTCTCGGGGAAGCCTTTGCGATGCAGAATCCCTCGCGCCTCGAGTTCTGCGGTGGGCAAGAGAAAACCATCTGTGGTCACCAGCTTCACCTGAGGGGTCGCCGGGGAGAGCATCAACAATTCCCGGAGGACCCGCGAGGTGGTTGATTTGCCAACGGCAACACTGCCGGCGATACCAATCACAAACGGTGTTCTTGAGGTGTTGTCTCCGAGATAGTCGCTTTTTGCTTCGTGGAGCGAACGGGCGTGCTGGATGTAGAGACCTAATAACTCGGCAAGAGGGTGGTAAACCTCTGTCACCTCTTCGGCGTCGAGCAGATCGCCGGTTGATTGAATGTGCTCGAGTTGCTCGGCGGAGAGCTGCGGTGTTTTGGTTTGCGAGAGCTTCGCCCAGGTCTGTCGCTCGTAGGCGACAAACGGGCTGCCGTTTTCGGTGCCCTCAGAGACCGACGCCATGGACCAAGGCTACCCGGCAGGCCAAAAGGGCCCATCGCCTAGACTCAGGGGCATGTGTGGGATTGTCGGATACGTCGGTGTCCGCCCCTGTCTGCCAGTCCTGGTTGCTGGTCTCCGACGTCTGGAATACCGCGGATATGACTCTGCCGGTGTGGCCCTTGTCGACCCGAATTCTGCCCTCCAGACAGCAAAAAAAGCCGGCAAATTGCAGGTCCTGGTCGACGAATTAGAGGCCAATCCTCTTCAAGATGCGGTTACTGGGATCGCGCACACCAGGTGGGCGACCCACGGTCCTCCAAATGACATCAATGCCCATCCGCATCTCGCCGATGACGGGAAATTAGCTCTTATCCACAACGGGATTATCGAAAACGACCGTGAGCTGGCGGCGGAGCTGGAAAAAGAAGGCATTCGCTGTGTCAGTGACACTGACACAGAAGTAGCGGCGCATCTTGTTGCCAAGGCATACCGAGAAACTGGTGACCTCACAGAAGCTCTCCGGCAGACCGTGTTGCGACTGCGCGGTGCCTTTACTCTTCTTGTCACCCATCAAGACCACCCAGGCCTCGTGGTCGGAGCGAGGCGTAATTCTCCGTTGGTTGTGGGACTCGGGGAGGGTGAGAACTTCCTTGCTTCCGATGTGGCGGCGTTTGTGGAGCACACCAGAACAGCCCTCTCCATCGGCCAAGATCAGGTGGTCACGATCACTCCAGAGGGTGTGACGGTGACGACCTTCGATGGCACCCCGGTGGAGCCCGAGACCTTCACCGTGGATTGGGACGCTTCCGCCGCCGAAAAAGGTGGTTGGGGCAGTTTCATGGCCAAAGAAATCTCTGAGCAGCCAGAGGCTGTGGCGAACACCCTCCGCGGGCGCCTCACCGAGGACGGCACTGTCACCCTGCCTGAGCTTGATGTCTTGCGCGAACGTGACATCCGCCGGGTGGTTTTTGTCGCCTGCGGTACAGCTGCGTATGCAGCGATGATCGGGGCATACGCCCTGGAAAAGTTCGCCAAAATTCCTGCGAGTGTCGAGCTGTCGCACGAGTTCCGTTACCGAGAACCACTGGTTGATAGCCACACTCTGGTGGTGTCGGTCAGCCAATCGGGCGAAACCATGGACACATTGATGGCCGTTCGGCACGCTGCTGAGAATGGTGCGGCGACAGTGGCTATTTGCAACACCCAGGGCGCGACGATTCCTCGTGAATCTGATGCCACGATTTATACCCACGCCGGACCGGAGGTCGCTGTCGCCTCGACCAAGGCCTTCACCGCGCAGGTTGTCGCCTGCTATCTACTTGCGCTCTATCTGGCAGCCGAGGCTGCAGATTCCAGTGTCAAGGAGCGTGTGGAGATTTCGACTGCCTTGCTGGCAGCTCCTGACCAGATGAGCGAGATGCTGGGTGTTGGAGAGCGCATTGCCGAAATGGCGAAGTGGATGGCAGACACCCATTCCGTCTTGTATCTCGGACGCCACGTGGGATTCCCGGTTGCCTTGGAAGGTGCGCTGAAGCTCAAAGAGCTTGCTTATATCCATGCGGAGGGTTTTGCTGCCGGCGAGCTCAAACATGGGCCGATTGCGCTGATTGAGCCTGGGCAGATTGTCTTTGTGGTGGTGCCAAGCCCTCGGGACCCGGCCTCGCTGCACGCAAAAGTCGTCTCCAATATTCAGGAGATTCGCGCCCGGGGCGCACGTGTCATCGCGATTGCTGAACGCGGTGATGCCGCAGTGTTGCCCTTTGCCGACGAAGTCATCGCTGTCCCGCCTGCGCACCCTTTCGTCGAGCCACTTCTTGCGGTGATTCCTCTTCACCTGTTCGGTATGGAGTTGGCAATGGCCAAAGGATTAGATGTCGACCAGCCGCGCAACCTGGCTAAATCAGTGACCGTGGAGTAGACGTGGTAATTGGTATTGGTGTCGACGTCGTCGATATTGACCGGTTGGGACGCGCCCTGACACGGACGCCGGCCTTGCGGTCTCGAGTTTTTGGAGAACACGACACTCATGAGCTCCGGAGCGGGAGTGAAACTGCCTCCCTTGCTGCACGGTTTGCTGCCAAAGAAGCTGTCCTGAAAGCTCTCGGTGGCCATATCCCGGGCTTCTCCTGGCACGACATCCAAGTGTCCAGAGAGCCTTCCTCCCCACCCCGGCTTATTGTCCGCGGAGGTACAGAAAAGAAGATGCAGTCGATGGGTATTGACTCGTGGCACCTTTCACTTAGCCACGACGGTGGAGTCGCAGTCGCGTTTGTCGTGGCGGAATCTGGAGTGGGCGCGCAATGAGAGAGGCGTTGATTCGCCCAAGCCACATTTCGGCAAACGTGTCGTCGCTGCAGCGGGCAGCCGGCACTCCGCAGGCAATGCTCGTGGTCAAGGGCGATGGCTACGGCCACGGCCTTGTGACCGCTGCCAAGGCGGGGCTTGAGGGTGGTGCCACGTGGCTCGGAACAGCTGATATCGATGAGGCCCTCGCTCTTCGCCATGCAGGAATCAATGCACCGGTGTTGGCCTGGCTCATCGGGCCAGATCAGGATCTGTCCCAGGCCGTGACGTCAGGAATCGATTTGGGGATCTCCAGCGCAGCACAACTAGAACAGGTCGTGCAGGCGGGGGATGCGGGCGCGAGCCCTCATATCCATCTCAAAGTTGACTCGGGAATGGGCCGGGGCGGAGTGCAGGAATCCCAGTGGGCTCCAGTTGTCGAGGCAGTCAGTCAACACGTCGTGGCTGGACGAGTTGTCCTGCGAGGAGTCTTCACTCACCTTTCTTTGAAATCAGCAGAATCTGACGCGGCTCAGCTGGCGCGCTTTGATCGATTTCTCGAACTTCTGGCAAGTCACAACCTCCAACCAGAAGTCATCCACTCCGGGGCAAGCGTCGGGTCTATCCGGACACCGCACCAGGGAGACACCCTGGCGCGCTTTGGGATTGCCGCCTATGGCTATCCGATGACTCCGGAACACGAACCACTGGGTTTGCGGCCAGCAATG
>CAJXYC010000035.1 GCA_913063365.1 uncultured Cellulomonadaceae bacterium | reverse complement strand
CGGGGTGTTTAGTGCTGATCCTCGTGTGGTGCCGGCGGCCAGAAAATTGGACAACGTTTCGTACGAAGAAATGCTGGAATTGGCGGCTTCTGGAGCGAAAGTGCTCCATATTCGGGCTGTTGAGTTTGCGAGGCGCCACGGTGTCCGATTACACGTAAGGTCATCGTTTTCGGATGCTGAGGGAACATGGATTGGGTCAAGTGAAGGAGAACAGGTGGAAGAGCCAGTCATCACAGGGGTAGCGGGAGATGTGAGCGACGCCAAAATCACGGTGGTGGGTGTCCCAGATATTCCGGGTAAGGCCGCAGAAATCTTCACCATCGTCGCGGACGCTGGCGCCAACATCGACATGATTGTGCAAAACACATCTGTCCATCAAAGTGGTGCGACCGATATTTCCTTCACTCTTCCCAAGGAAGTGGGCCTGAAGGCAATGGAGGCCCTGTCGTCGAAACAGGCAGACGCAGGCTTCGAGTCGTTGTCGCTCGATGAGGGTATTGCGAAGCTCTCTGTCGTCGGTGCAGGAATGCGCACTAATGCTGGGGTCTCCGCACAGCTCTTCCAAGCACTGAGTAATGCAGGAATCAACATCGAAATGATTTCCACCAGTGAGATTCGAATCTCTGTGGTCATGCGCGAAGAGGTTCTGCCGGAGGCACTCCGGGCTGTGCACACGGCGTTTGGTTTGGACAGCGATGGCGAAGCTGTCGTCTACGCCGGGACAGGGCGTTAATGGTCGCGCTTGGGGTAGTGGGTGCTACCGGTCAAGTCGGACAGGTGGTTCTTTCTCTCCTGGAGGAGAGGAAGTTCCCGGTCGACTCCCTCAGACTTTTTGCCTCCTCCCGCACGGCGGGACAAGAGGTGTCGGTAGCGGGTCACACCATCACCGTGGAGGACCTGGAGACTGCTGATCCCGGGGGGCTGGATGTCGCTGTCTTCAGCGCTGGTGGTGCCGTCTCGAAGGCTCATGCTCCACGGTTTGCTGAGGCAGGCCTCACCGTTATTGATAACTCGAGTGCCTGGCGAATGCACCCCGAGGTGCCATTGGTGGTGTCCGAGGTTAATCCCCACGCACTAACGACTATTCCTCGCGGCATCGTTGCGAACCCGAACTGCACGACGATGGCGGCCATGCCGGTTCTCAAACCGCTCGACATGGAAGCGGGACTCAAGCGGCTCGTGGTCTCGACCTACCAGGCGGTCTCGGGTGCTGGGCTGAAAGGGGTCCAGGAGCTAGACTCACAAGCCCGATCGGCAGTTGTGGGGAATCTGGCAGACCTCGCGTTCGATGGTCACGCAGTGGATTTTGCTTCGGCAGAGGTTTTCTCGGACATCATCGCGTTCAACGCGCTCCCGTTTGCCGGTGCTTATGCCAGCGACGATTCTGCTGAAACAGACGAGGAGCAAAAACTCCGGAACGAATCGAGAAAAATCCTTGAATTGCCAGAGCTCCTTGTCAGTGGCACCTGCGTTCGAGTGCCGGTGTTTACCGGGCACTCTCTACAAATCAATGCGGAATTTGAGAAGCCCCTCTCTCCTGCCAGGGCGAAAGAAATACTGGCCTCCTCCCCCGGGGTGGTTCTGGAGGACGTGCCCACTCCGCTCAAGGCCACCGGCCGAGACGAGAGCTATGTGGGGCGAATCCGCGCTGATGAGGGTGTGCAAGGCGGCCGCGGACTTGCACTGTTCGTCTCTGGAGACAATCTTCGAAAAGGAGCTGCACTGAATGCCGTGCAGATTGCCGAGTTGTTGGTCTCGGGGGACTACTCCTAAGCTGACGTCCCTCGTCGACGGAGGCTCTGCGCAATCAGTGCGCCGGCAATAACCAGCCCGAAGGCTCCAAACACCACATTGGCGATCTCGCCGGGAAGAACAAAAGCTCCTAGTGACCCGACGGGTGTGGCAAGAAGTGCGGCAAGAGCTATCCAGATTCCGTCTCGAGGTGTCGCCAGTTCGTGCCGCAGATGCGAGTAGCTTCCAGAAAGCGCTGCCGGTGCCATCGCGAGCAGGGATATTCCTTTGGCCTCCAGATCACCAATCCCAAAAACAAACATCAATGCCGGGATGGCGACAATGCCACCACCAATCCCAAAAAGTCCCGCAGTGATTCCCATCAGGACCCCGATCGCCAGCAACAGCAGGGCTCCCCGCAGATCGACCTCGATGTGCACGTCTCGATTAGGAACAGTGAGGATGACCAACGTGGCCATCGAAATCAGAAACACAATGAACGTCCAGCGAAGCCATCCGAGGCTTAGCTTCCGAAGGAGCCACGCCCCTGCTTGGGCGCCTCCCAGAGCACCGATTGCCACCAGCAGCGCCGGAAGCCAGGGGAAGACGCCCCCGATGGCGTAGCTGGTGGCGCCAATCACGGCAGCGGGAGCAATGGCCAAGAGTGAGGTGGCTTGTGCTCGACGCTGGTCGACCCTGGCGAGCCAGACAAGGAGCGGCACCATCACAATCCCTCCTCCCACGCCAAAGAATCCTGCGAGCAGACCACCGAGTACGCCTGCAGAAATCAGGGCATAGGCGGGAGGGCGGTAGGGGTTTCCCGTCACGGCAACAGCGTAGTGCCGAGCATTTATGGACCGTAGACTGGGGACGTGGAGAACCGGGCAGATGTGGTCTTTGTCGGCGCCGGCATTATGTCTCTCACTCTCGCCACCATCATTCGCCAGCTGGAGCCTCGGTGGAAGCTTGTTGTCATCGAGCAAATGCCGGATGTGGCGATGGAGAGTAGTCACGGTTGGAATAACGCCGGAACTGGCCACTCCGCACTCTGTGAGCTGAACTACACACCGGAAACCGACGATGGTTCGATTGCCACAGAAAAGGCGGTCGAAATCAATCAGCAGTTTCAGATTTCCCGACAGTTCTGGTCCTGGTTGGTCGAATCAGGCCAGATTCCAGACCCCAGCAAGTTCATCCGCCAGAGCCCCCACATGTCGTTGGTCTTCGGCGAGGAAAACATTGATTTCTTGCGCAGACGCTTCGAGGCGCTCCGGGAACACCCACTCTTTGCTGGCATGGAGTTTTCGGAAGACCCCGCAGAAATCGCTACCTGGGCACCGCTGGTGGTCGATGGGCGCTTAAAGAGCGAACCCATTGCTGCCACTCGGGTTGTCTCTGGTTCTGATGTCGACTTTGGGGTGCTGAGTGTTGAGCTTGCGAAGCAGCTCCAACACGACGGTGTTGAGTTTTACTTCGAGCACCGGGTTGCTGACCTGAGTCGGTCGGAGTCTGGCTGGAATGTGGAAGTTCGCCATCAGCTGGGAGAAACACCATTTTGGGTCGACGCGGATTTCGTCTTCGTTGGAGCGGGCGGAGCAGCGCTGTCGTTGCTTCAGAATGCAGGAATTCGAGAAATTCGTGGGTACGGGGGGTTCCCTGTCAGCGGTGAATGGCTGAAGTGTGACAACGAGGACGTCGTTGAGCGACACAACGCCAAGGTGTACGGCTTGGCAGAAATCGGGGCCCCTCCGATGTCGATTCCGCACCTAGATCGACGGAGTGTCGAAGGCCACGAGAGTCTCATGTTTGGTCCGTATGCCGGATTTACTCCGAAGTTTTTGAAAAACGGATCCTTCGCGGATCTGTTTGGTTCACTCCGTTGGCACAACATCGGCCCGATGCTGGCCGTGGCTGTGCAGAACTTGGGGTTGCTGCGCTATCTCATCAAGGAAGTGTTCGCGTCGAGACAGAAGCGACTAGAGGCTCTCTATCGCTTCTATCCTGATGCCAATCCAGAGGATTGGGTTCGGGCAGTGGCCGGTCAGCGGGTGCAAATCATCAAACCCGACAGAAAGCGGGTAGGAGTTCTTCAATTCGGCACCGAGGTGGTGGCGAGCGCGGATGGGTCCATTGCGGGACTGCTTGGAGCATCGCCTGGAGCATCCACTGCGGCCGCCATCATGTTGGAGGTGCTGGAAGACTGCTTCCCTCAGCGAATCGATGGGTGGACAGAGAAAATCCGCGAAATGGTGCCGTCTTACCGAGTTGCGGGAAGTGAGCACACGGACGTCATGATCCAGCAGATGTTCCACACGGCTGCTGTCCTGAAGCTCTAATCACAGCCGCCGGTGCGCGAGCGACCGGCACACAAGCAACTTGTCAGACGTTGTCGACACAATGCTCGTGTGGCATTACCGATGAGACTTCGATTCACGACACCGTCTCGGAAAGCGAGATGGCGCTGGTGGGTGGGGACCGCGCTGATTCTTCTGCTCTGGCTCATTGGTGGGAGCCTGGTCAGTCTCATCGTGTTGCCGTGGACCGGGGTCGATCTTGGGACGTTCATGGACTCGCCTGCGACCTTCGACGCGTTTCCCAGTTGGGGGTTCTTGCTGTTTGCGCTTGTGAGCTTTATTCCGCTCCTCATTGGAGTCTTAGTGGCCTATCGGCTCGTCTTGGGGGTGCGTCTGAAGCATCTTTTCGCGGCACGCGTGCCGTTTCGAATGTGGCGCGTGGGATGGGGCGCACTTGCTTGGATCATGACGATGGCAGCGCCGGCAATCGTGGCGGTTATTGTCGCGCCGGAGAGCTTTCGTGGGGAATTTGACTGGGTGGCCTTCGCCCCGTTCGCGATCGTGGCGATTGTGCTTCTTCCTGTTCAAACAACAGCGGAAGAGTTGTTTTTTCGGGGGTGGCTCATTCAGGGACTCAGCCAGCGCACAAGCAACATCTGGGTTCTCTCAATCTTCAGTGGCCTGCTCTTCGGCCTTCCGCATCTCGCAAATCCGGAGGCCATCGGGGCCACTGTGCCCGCCTTGTTCACGTATTCGATGGTGGGATTTGCACTTGCCTGGGTCACTGTCCGTGACCGGTCGCTGGAGATCGCGATTGGGGCCCATGCGGCGAACAATCTTTTCGCCGCAATCGTGGTGGGGTATGAGGGTGGTGCTCTTCCGGCGGAGGCGCCATTTGTGTCGCAGGGTGCCCCCGACTGGGGCGTGGAGTCACTGCTTGGCTTGGTCTTGATTCCGCTGTTTATCGTCTTGAGCAGAGTGGGGCGAACGCGTCTGGAAGCCGCCCGAATTCAGACATAGTTTCTGCTCGTGGAGGTCGCATGGGAGCCACCCGTAGGCTGGGGACATGACGAAGACACTGATTCTCCTGCGCCATGGCCAGTCACTGTGGAATGAGAAAAATCTCTTCACCGGTTGGGTGGATGTTCGACTGACTGACAAGGGAGTCCAAGAGGCCTCTCGTGCAGGCGAGTTGATGAAAGAGCACGAGCTACTGCCGGACGTTCTTCACACATCGTTGCTCTCTCGAGCCATTCAGACTGCCCATTTCGCTCTAGACCAGTGCGATCGTCTCTGGATTCCGACTACTCGTTCTTGGCGTCTCAACGAGCGGCACTACGGGGCGTTGCAGGGAAAAGACAAAGCCGAAACCCTTCAGGAGTTTGGTGAGGAGCAGTTCCAGATTTGGCGTCGAAGCTTCGACACTCCTCCTCCGCCAATCGACGATGACAGCGAATTCAGCCAAGTCAAAGACCCGCGTTATGCCGGTCTTGACGGCCACATTCCCCGGACCGAATCGTTGAAGCTCGTGATTGATCGGATGCTCCCGTATTGGCGTTCAGATATTCATCCCGATTTGATGGTGGGCCACACCACTCTTGTCGTTGCCCACGGCAACAGCTTGCGCGGTTTGGTGAAACACCTTGAAGGAATGTCTGACGACGAAGTGGTGTCGCTCAATATCCCGACGGGAATCCCACTCGTCTACCGCTTCTCGGACGAAGGCACCCCTGAAGGGCCAGGAGAGTACCTGGACCCCGAGGCAGCGGCAGCGGGAGCCTCAGCGGTGGCAAAACAGGGCAAATAACCGGCTATTCGTCGCCGTCTGGATCCCATTCACCGGTCAGCAGGTAAAGCACCTTCTTCGAGATCGACACGGCGTGGTCGGCGAAGCGCTCGAGATACCTCGAGGCGAGGGTGGCGTCGACCACGGACGCAGTGCCTGCGCCGTTCGAAAACTCTTCGCTCAGCACTGTCTCGAAGACTCCGGCGTGCAGCTCGTCGACAGTGTCGTCAAGGTCTCGAATCTTGTTGATAGTTGACTCGGACGGTTTGGTGAGCAGCTCCACCACAAGCTTCGACATTTCGAGATCCAGAGAGCCCATCTCTTTGAATGTCGGACGGATGCTCTTTGGGGCAACTTTTTCGGGGAAGCGGTACCGGGCGAGCTGGGCGAGGTGTGTAGCTAAGTCACCCATCCGCTCCAGAGAAGCGCTAATACGAAGTGTGCTCACCACCTGGCGCAGGTCACTTGCCACCGGTGACTGCCTGGCAAGAATGGCGATGGCCTGCTCGTCGAGGTCCTTCACGGCCCCATCAATGATGTGGTCCTGGGCGATGACCTCTTCGGCCAGGTTCACATCCGACTCGTTGAAGGATTTCACCGCGCGCGACATGGCGGATTCCACATTCCCGGCAATGGCCACAAGGCCATCCTTCAATTCTTTTAGTTCTTGCTGAAAAAGCTCGCGCATTGCGCCCCCAGAATCCTGCGTGTGTGGTTAGAAGCCGTAGCCGGCACTGTTCCTGAGCCAAGTAAACAGGTAGTGATAACTCCGTGAACACTTGGGCTATTTGCCTCAGTCTAGCCGGGTGTATTCGGCGCTCTCCGGTATTTCCCGCGTACCCTCCTAGCTATGGACGTCTGGATGAGCTGGCCGTGGAGTGCGCTCATCGGTTTTGTGGCCGGTGCACTCGCGGTGGGAGTGGTCTGGGCACTTCGCCATCCATGGTCAAGCAATCCCCGACTTGAACGAGACGTTGCCCCAGATGGACTGGACACAGCCCTCGCCGTTATTGGCGCAACAGGCCTCGTGCTCGACCAGGAAAACAGAGTGATTAGAGCCTCGAGGACCGCTCTTGATCTGGGGATTGTCGAAGACCGAGAGATTGCCATTGAAGAAATCCGGCAGTTAGTCGAGAGAGCTCGCGAGGCAGGCACTCCTGCACAAGAAGAGTTTGAGCTGGACGGGCAGGACGGACAGATTGCCCATGTCCTGGTCAGGGTGGCACCACTCGGTTCTCGGTTTGCCCTTCTTGTTGCGGAGGACCGATCAGATGTGTACCGAATCGACACGGTCCGTAGAGATTTTGTGGCCAACATTTCTCACGAACTAAAGACTCCTATTGGTGCCGTGTCCCTGCTCGCAGAGGCGCTCAGTTTCTCCGCAGACGATCCCGAGCAAGTGAGGAAATTCGCCGAGAGTCTGGAAAAAGAGGCCAATCGCCTTGCCGAGCTCACCAGCGACATCATCGAACTTTCCCGCTTGCAGTCAATCGGCGCAGTCGAAAAAGGCGAACCCGTCGACATTGATGAGGCCGTGCTTGCTGCGGTTGACGCAAACCGTGTCTACGCAGAATCAGCAGATATTGAGCTTGTGGTGAAGGCAAAGTCAAAAGCCTGGGTCATGGGCGATCGGAGTTCTCTCGTGACTGCTGTCCATAACCTGATTCGTAATGCCGTGTCCTACTCCACCGGACCGTCCAGGGTCGGCGTTGGTGTAGTCGAGAGAGATGGCCGGGTCGAAATTTCGGTCACCGACCAGGGAGTGGGGATTCCCTCTAGTGAACTGGGTCGCGTCTTTGAACGGTTCTACCGAGGCGATCCGGCCCGCTCTAGGCAGACCGGAGGGACAGGACTCGGCCTCAGCATTGTCAAACACGTAGTCCACAACCACCGAGGAGAAGTCAGGGTGTGGTCTCACCCTGGCCGAGGCTCGACCTTCACGATTCGCCTCACTGCAGTGGAGCCAGGAGAGCATCTGGAATCTGACGCGCGCACAGTGGTGAACAAGGGTTCCTCGCGCCCTGCAAAGACGCGCCCAGCAGAGTTTGTTGCCAGTCCTCCAGTGGAGCAGCGTGAGGCCATTGCGGAGAAGGAGAACGCGTGACAAAAATCCTGGTCGTTGAGGACGAACAGTCTCTGCGAGAGCCGTTGGAGTATCTCCTTCGACGCGAGGGCTATGAGGTCGCAGGAGTCGACGACGGCGCTGAGGCCTTGAAGCGAATCCAGCAGGAAACCCCTGACTTAATTCTTCTGGACCTCATGCTCCCTGGAATGTCTGGCACGGAAGTCTGTCGAGAGGTCCGCGCGAATTCCACAGTCCCAATCATCATGTTGACCGCAAAGGACTCCGAGGTGGACATCGTTGTCGGGCTCGAGTTGGGAGCTGACGACTACATTACGAAGCCCTATTCCTCCAGAGAACTCTTGGCCCGAGTCCGTGCGGTGCTGCGCAGGAAAGAAGCTGACAACTCGTCCTCCGATTCGGTTTTGGAGCATCACGGGGTGAGGCTCGATAGCGAGAGACATCAAGTGACCTTGAACGGCGAACCGATTTCATTGCCGCTCAAAGAGTTTGAGCTCCTGGAGCTACTCATGGTGAATGCGGGACGCGTTCTCACCCGAGGCCAAATTATTGACCGTGTCTGGGGATCCGACTATTTCGGTGACACCAAGACATTGGATGTTCATATCAAGCGATTGCGCTCAAAAATCGAGAAGGTTCCGGCGCAGCCAACGATTATCGTCACTGTCCGAGGCCTTGGGTACCGATTCGAGGCGTAAAGCCCCAGGTGCTAGGGAACGAGAAGCTCGTATTCCGGGAGAGTCCCATCCAGCACAGGAACTTCGATGATTTCGCCCTGGACTGAGCCGTATTGGAAGTACACGGGGAAGAGGTCTCCTGCCCGGATCGCCTCATCGGTGAAAATCAACTGATTCGCGGGGTCGCTCCCCACCTGCGACAGTTCTGGCTGGGCAGGCAATAAGACCTGCTCGGTGACGCGCTCGCCAACATCTCCATATTGGAGCTGAAGTTCGACTTCCTCACCGGTGTTGTTCACAATGGTCATCACCAAATTGGCGTCGCCACCATCGGCAGTGACAAGCAGAGCATTTCGCACGGCCACACCATCGAGGGTGACACCGACCCCGTCGGAGGGGTCGTAAGGCTCGAGGTTTGCAATTTCAGCGGTGAAGGTGCATCCACCAAGAACAACTACCGAGGCAGCAGCAGACGCGACGGAAATTCGTCGAAACACGGTGGCTGATGTCCTCCAGAGAAGACGGAGCCAAGACTTCGCCTTCATGTAAACGTTATTGAGCCAAGCCTAGTGGACGGAGAGGCTGGTCCTCGAGCCCAGAGAGCGGCTGAATCGTAGCACCACCCCTGTGTTAAACTGAGGGTTTGTCAGGAAGGACTCTCTGAATGCAGTTCGAGGTAGGAGAAACCGTTGTCTACCCACATCATGGGGCAGCAACAATCACCGAGGTGAAACAGCGCACCATCAAGGGCGAGAAAAAGCTGTATCTGAAGCTCAACGTGAAGCAAGGTGATCTCACCATCGAGGTTCCTGCTGACAATGTTGATCTTGTAGGTGTTCGCGATGTCATTGGCCGCGACGGGGTGAACCAGGTATTCGATGTTCTCCGTCAACCATTCACCGAAGAGCCCACTAACTGGTCCCGTCGGTACAAGGCGAACTTGGAGAAGCTTGCGTCTGGAGACGTGATCAAGGTCTCTGAAGTGGTTCGAGACTTGTGGCGCAGGGACCAAGACCGGGGCCTTTCTGCCGGGGAGAAGCGTATGCTGGCGAAAGCTCGTCAAATTTTGATTTCGGAGCTAGCGTTAGCCGAGAAAACCGACGAGGAAAAAGCGTCTCAAACCCTCGACGAAGTTCTCGCCTCCTAGCCGAAGTTCACCGCCGGTGACTCTCGCCCTCATCGTTGTCGCCGCGGGTAGAGGCGAGCGCCTCGGAAGTCACTTCCCTAAAGCTTTTGTGGAGGTCGGAGGGCAGTCTCTTCTCGAGCATTCCCTCCAGCCAATCGCCTCATTGTCAGCACCGCTCGAACTGGTAGTCGTCGCGCCACAATCGTGGGTGGAGCCCGCCCGAGAGATTTCGGAGAGGGCCCTCAACTCCACCGCAGATATTCGCGTCGTGCCGGGTGGGGCAACGAGGTCGGAGAGTGTGCGATCAGGCCTGGAGGCGATTGGGCCTGAGGTGACTACCGTTCTCATTCATGACGCGGCCCGAGCCTTTGCCCCCCAAGACGTGTTTCAGCGTGTTATCGACGCCGTCGAGGCCGGTGCCGCTGGAGTGATTCCAGTGCGCGAAGTAGCCGACACGATTGTCCCGGTTGACGACCAATCTCGTACCGATCACGCGGTGCCGCGGGACGAGCTGCGTTCTGTGCAAACGCCGCAAGGATTCTCTGCCACCGCACTGAGGGCTTCGTATGACTCCTTCGATGGAAACGCGACTGATGATGCGGAAGTTCTCCGCCTCGCCGGATACGAGGTCATTGCTGTGGAGGGCCATGAGGCGAGCCACAAAATCACCTATCCGTCGGATTTGGAAGCAGTCCGGCGAAGACTTTCCGACAACGCAGATTTGCGCGTCGGGACCGCGGTAGATGTCCACCAATTTGACCCCGAGGCTCGCTTGGTTGTCGGAGGAATGGATTTTGATGGTCCGGGGCTCTCCGGGCACAGCGACGGTGATGTGGTGCTCCATGCGCTGATCGATGCTCTGCTGGGAGCAGCCGGTCTTGGTGATCTGGGTACACATTTTGGAACGAGCCGGCCGGAGTATGCGGGTGCGAAGAGCGAGGTGTTTCTCAAGGAAGCCCTTGGCCTCCTCGCGGGCGCCGGTTTTTCACCCCGCTCGGTAT
>CAJXYC010000034.1 GCA_913063365.1 uncultured Cellulomonadaceae bacterium | reverse complement strand
GGTCTGACGGACTTCGGGCTCGCTAGCTACTAGGCAGCGAGGGCGAAGTCGGCGCGCTTTGTATTGGCACCTATTGGAATGCAGGGGGCGTTAACGAGACAACCCTGCGTTCTCGACCCGCTTCTCTCCGACTCACCAGCAATGTCGAAACCGATCATCCCCAAGATGAATCACTCATGAAGCTGTTTTCGCCTCTATGGAGTTATCAACTGGCCGTAGCCAGCCCTCCAGTGTACACCGGACCACTGCATTCGGCTAGGGAGAAGTGGGCTTTTCAGACCGCGCACTGAGGTCCAACAGGGCAAACACCAAGGCCAGGACAACCAGGCCCAGAGAGACGAAACCACCGGCAGTAAACCCTGCGCGGAAAGCCTCCACCTGGCTCGCGCCCCCCGAGTGGCTGACCACATAAAAAAGCGCCGACAACACGGCAGCCAGACCCACCGCTGTGCCAATGCGCTGGCCCACTTGGGCAATTGATCCAGCCAAACCACCTTCGCGGATCGGGATGTCCTCCAGCATGAGGGTCTGGTTCGGGGCAATGACTGCCCCTCCTCCGAGTCCCGCAATCGCCATGAATCCGGCTGTGGCCCACGCCATCCACTGATCGGCGACAAAATACCCAGCCACCATCACCCCCGAAAAGCCTGCAAGCACCAAGACAAGTCCACCCACAACCAACAACCGTCCATATGTGTTGACCAAGAGTCCGGAGCGCCAGGAACTAAAGGCTGAGAGAAGCGCAAACGGAATGGTGACCATTCCTGCCACGACAGGCGAAAAACCAAGGCCCTCCTGAAGCCACAACGTTTGGGCGATAAAGGTGGCCGGCAGAGCCGCGAAATAAAAGCTCGACACCGCCACACCATTTCGGAAACTCGACACGGCAAAGAGCGCGAAGTCAATAATGGCCACGCGACCTTGCGCGAGGTAGCGCTTCTCCCAGACGCCAAAGAAGACACCCGCAATCACGGCCACGACCAGCCACCACCAGCGGCCCGGGTTGTCGATGTCGGTGCCGGTTGTCAGCACAAACGGCAACATAAACGAGAACACGGTGACACCGAGAAGAAGAGTGCCCACCACATCAAAGTCTTTGACCGCACCCTCTGGAACCTCTTGGGTGCGGGGAAGGAGCCGAATGGCCGCCAAAATGGCCGCAATTCCGAGTGGCACATTCATCCAAAACAGCAGGTGCCAGCCCATAGCTGAACCGCCAACGCCGACCAGGAAACCCCCCAGTGTTGGTCCAAATGCCGTGGAGAGGCCGATGACCGCCCCGAAAATGCCAAACGCTCGGCCACGTTCCTTCCCGATGAACAACTGTTGGATGAGGCCCAACACCTGAGGCATCAGGAGACCCGCTGCGACCCCCTGGGAGATCCTGCTCACGATTAAGACCTCGATGGTGGGGGCAAGCGCTCCGGTCAGGCTCGAGAGAGTAAACAGCGCCAAGCCCGCCAGGAACATGTTCCGCCTGGAATACAAATCGCCTACGCGCCCCGAGGGAATCAGCAGTAAACCGAAGGCCAGCACAAAGCCAGCGAGCAACAACTGGACCTCAGTTGCTCCGGCTCCAAGGTCGGCAGAAATCGAGGGAATAGCCACGTTAATTTTGGCCAAATCCAAGATCGTGAGCGATGCCGCTCCGACGGCGATACCAAACGCGCGCCAGCGGATTCGCTCTTGCTCGACCGTCAGAATCGGAACGGTTGCGGTCGATGGTCGACGGCTACCGAGATCAGAGGTCACTTGCCTCAGTGTACGCCGGGCGCCCTCCCCAGAACCTGGCTACTCTTCTCCGCGATTCTTCTGTTTCATGGCGCGTTCGGCCTCGCGTTTGTCCTGTTTTTCGCGAAGCGCCTGGCGTTTGTCGTATTCGCGCTTTCCTTTGGCCAAGGCAAGCTCAACTTTGGCCCGGCCATCGGAGAAATACATTTTCAGCGGCACCAAGGTGTAGCCACCACGGGAAATTTGACCACCGAGGCGGTCAATTTCTTTCTTGTGCAGTAACAGTTTTCTCTTCCGACGTGGGGAGTGATTTGTCCAGGTGCCCGCGGTGTATTCGGGAATATGCACGCCTTCTAACCACGCCTCGCCGCGGTCAATAATCGCGTAGGCGTCAACGAGCGACGCCCGCCCCGCACGGAGAGACTTCACTTCTGTTCCGGTCAGCACTAAGCCCGCCTCGACGGTGTCCTCAATGAGGTAGTCGTGGCGTGCCTTTTTATTGCTGGCAATGAGCTTTTCGCCCTGTTCCTTGGCCACGATTCACCTCCCTGGCTCGATATGACCACCACGGAGACCAGCTCCGCGGACTACACCCGAAGGTAGCGGCTTATCGAGGCGTAGGAGGCGACAGCGGCCAGCGCGATTCCCGTTCCAATGAGGAGAGGCATCGTGGCAAAAGCCGCGTCGTAGCTAATGAACACGGTTGTGGGCAATTCGGTCACGAGGTAGCCACGGACAAAGTAGTGAACGATCGCCCACACCGCGCCGCTTGCCAACACTGCTCCCACCAGGGCGGCCACCACTCCCTCCAGAATGAACGGAGTCTGGATAAAGCGGTTTGAGGCGCCGACCAGGCGCATAATTCCTAATTCGCGGCGCCTGGAGAAAGCACTGAGGCGAATGGTGGTGGAAATAAGTAGTGCAGCGGCCACGAGCATCAGTGCTGCGACAGCAACAGCTGTAATGCTGCCGGCGTTTAGCAGAGCAAAGATTTCATCCAGATAGCTCCGCTGGTCGACGACCGATTCCACACCGGCAAGCCCCGCCATCGCCTCAAAAATGAGATCCGTTTGAGTGGGGTCCACCAATGAGACCCAGAAGGTTTCTGGAAGGAACTCGGGCGAAACAAGGTCAACTACTTGGCTTCCCGCGAATTGCTCACGGAAATTGTCGTAGGCCATTTGCCGGTCTTCGAAGTAGTAGTCCTCGATATAGGGCTGGAGGCTCGACGACTCGAGCTGCGCCTCTACTCCGCGAATCTGATCGGGAGTGGCCTGTTGCTGATCACAGCCGCCGAGGGTGGAGAAATCAGTGCAGAGATAAATCGCGACCTGGGCGCGGTCGAACCAGTAACCCCGCATTTCGTTGATTTGGGCTTGGAGCAAGCTGGCTGTGCCCACAAATGTCAGTGAAATAAACGTGACCAGGATGATGGAGACCACCATGGAGGCGTTCCGCGCTAGTCCTGTACCGACTTCGCGGAGAATAAACCCCAGTCTCACGCCCGCAACTCCCAGGGGAACTGGGAGGGCACTTCATCGGGGTCAACAGACAAATCGACGTTCTTGCGAATCGGGGTGGCGCCGGACTCCTCCGCCTGGATCGGTGTGGGAGCCGTGTCGGCTTCTCCCAGTGGCACCGAGCTTGTTTGGTAGCCACCCTCGTGCTCGTCACGGGCGATGCGGCCTTTCGAAATTTCGACCACTCGGCGCTGCATCTGGTTCACGATTCCCGCATCATGCGTGGCCATCAGCACGGTTGTCCCCGAAGCATTAATACGAGACAAGACGTTCATGATGCCGGCGCTCGTCGCGGGGTCTAAGTTTCCGGTTGGCTCGTCTGCCAGAAGAATGTCTGGCTTGTTCACCGCTGCCCTGGCAATCGCCACACGCTGCTGTTCACCACCAGAGAGCTCATGAGGGAAGTTTTGGGCTTTTCCAGCGAGCCCAACGGTTTGGAGGACATCCGGCACTGCTTCGTGGATAAACCCTTGGCTCTTGCCAATGACTTGGAGGGTAAAGGCGACATTGTCAAAGACAGTCTTTTGCGGCAACAGCCGGAAGTCTTGAAACACCACTCCCAAACTGCGCCGGAAGAGAGGAACTTTCCGCGCCGGAATCCGGCGCAGGTCTTGGCCCAGAACATGGATACTCCCGGCGCTTGGACGCTCTTCTTTCAGAATCAAACGCAACAGGCTCGACTTACCCGATCCGGATGAACCCACGAGAAAAACAAACTCACCTGGCTGAATGTTGAGAGACACATTGGTGAGCGCCGGGTGGGCAGCACCGCGGTACACCTTGGAGACGTCGTCGAACAGAATCATGGTGTCCCCAGGCTAGGTCGGGACATCGGCCAGAACCCGCTACGACACCCGCTCCTGCGCTTTGCGCCACCGAATCCCGGCTCGAATAAAACCGTCTAAATCGCCGTCGAAAACTGCCTGCGGAGAGTTGACCTCGAAATCCGTCCGAAGGTCCTTGACCATTTGATACGGAGCGAGCACATAGCTGCGCATCTGGTCACCCCAACTGGCGGTGATGGTGCCAGCGATTTCTTTCTTCTTCGCTGCTTCTTCTTCCTTCTGTAACAACAACAATCTCGAGGCGAGCACGCGCATCGCGGCCGCTCTGTTTTGAATCTGGGACTTTTCGTTTTGGCACGACACGACAATGCCGGTGGGGACGTGGGTGATTCTCACCGCCGAGTCCGTGGTGTTCACCGACTGTCCTCCAGGCCCACTCGAGCGGAAGACATCGACTCGGATATCGGACTCTGGAATCTCAATTTCTGTGGTTTCGGCCATGACCGGGACAATCTCGACGGCGGCAAAGGACGTTTGTCTCTTGCCCGCCGCGTTGAAGGGACTCATCCTTACCAAACGGTGGGTTCCTGCCTCCGAGGCCAACGTGCCAAACGCGTAGGGCGCATCAATTTCGACAGTGGCCGATTTAATGCCCGCCTCTTCCGCATAACTGGTATCCAGCACGCGAGCCGTCATACCGTTGTCTTCTGCCCAGCGCAGATACATCCGCAACAACATTTCCGCAAAGTCGGCCGCGTCAACGCCACCCGCACCCGAGCGAATGGTGACGATCGCGGGAAGAGCGTCATATTCACCGTCGAGAAGTGTCTTGATTTCTAAACCCTGCAGATCTTTTTCGATCTGGTCGAGCTCCCGGACAAGTTCAGCTTCACTCTCGGGGTCTTCTTGGGCCATCTCCCGCAACACCTCGAGATCGTCGAGGCGACGCTGCATCTCCCTGACGGTCCTGGCTTCTGCCTGCCGATGAGACAGCGCGCTGGTGACGCGTTGGGCGTTATCCGGGTCGTCCCACAAGTCGGGCGCGGACGCTTCGGCCTCCAGCGACTCGATGTCGCTATCGAGCCTCTCCAGATCGAGCACTGCTTCGATATCGGCGAAACTGGTCACCGCATGCTGAATTCGGGCAGAGATATCCGTATCAGCCATAGCCCCCAAAGACTACCGGGGGTCTATCCCAGAGCAGCGAATGCGGTGCTCGGCAAATCCTTCTCGTCGTTCTCGATGGCCTCGATAATTCGCGTTGCCACATCCCGTGGTTGGAACCCGGGTGGGAAGGCAGGCGCCTGCCCGGCAAGGGGGTGTTTCGACAGTTCCGTCTCGGTGTGCCCGGGCCGGGCATCGACCAGCCGAATGCCAAGCCGCCGCATCTCCCGTCCAGCCGCAGAGAAATGCGCGTGCAGAGCTGACTTCACCGCCGAGTATGCGGCCAATCCCGCGGTCGGGGACTCAGAGACCACACCACTTAGGGCGAGGAGGAACGGAGAGCCTCCCGCTTCGGCTTGGGCCTGGAGCGATGGAGTCGATGCGCGCAGCAGCGCCATCGGCGCCTTGGTGTTGACCTTCCACAACTCATCGAGTGTCTGGTCGGCCACTTCGCTGGCGGGGCCAAAGGCCACCGCACCGGCGGCATAGATGACGCCGTCTAGTTTTCCGTGCGCGTCGAGCGCAGCCTGGACAAACTTCTCCGGCACACCCGACTGGGTGACATCGCCCGTGACAATCGCTCCCGGGACACCAACAGCCCGCAGGGACTCTTCGTGGCGCCCGGCAAGGGTGAGTAGTGCTCCCCTGTCATGCAGCAATGTGGCCATTTCACGGCCGAGGCCTCCACTGGCGCCAACAAGAAGGATGGATGCTCCGCGTAATTCAGTCATGCCCCCAGTGTCACAGTGAAACCTGCATGCGTCCAGATAGCGAGGTCGGCCCCTACCGAATGACCGACCGCGAGAGTGACTCGGCTCTGAGGGGAATGCTGATGGGAACGAACTCGGACCACACCGGTGTGGTCCACACCCCGCCCACCACCACCCGAGCCCGACGACCATCCGGGGTGTCTGCCTGAACCAGAGAAACCTCCTCCACCGGAAGCATCGGATGGGCAGCGAGGAATTCCCGGGCGCTTTGTCGAACACCTGCGTCTGTCAGGGTGACGTCTGCCTCGCTGCCCGCCAGAGTGACCAGCGCCGGGTCGAACGAATCAGCCGCGTGCAGTGCGGTGGCCTCAGCGAGCGCGACTAACCGATGACGGGCAATGGTGAGAGAGGTGACGGAGACGACACCTATCGCGGTCGCGAGCGTGAGCGCGAGCAATCCCGCCACGAGGGGAAGCAGCGAGCCCCGGGTGCTCACGGAATACCTCGATAGGGGGACACTTGGGCGGCCGCCGTACCGTCAACGGATATCGCCCAGGCAGTAGAGAGAGGTAATGCGGGTATTCCAAGCAGTTGGACATCTGTTGTGACCGTGACCACCGCCCAGGATTCTGGAGAAAGACACAGCGAGCGGGGCTGGCACTGCACCCTGACCTGATGAGGGGAGGACACTTGGAAGTCATCAAGTGTGCTCGCCACCGCGAGCTGCACGCGGCGACCGGCGCTATCCAATGAGGTGCTGTGGGTAAACACCCGGACCGCGTGCCTGGCGGCCGCGTCGGTCGCCATCGAGGCTTTTTGAATCTCGAGAAGCGTGATTGCTCCCCACACAACGGGAACAAAGAGGACGATTCCAGCGACGAGAAACTCGAGCGAGGCACGGCCACTGTTAGCCAGGCCTCTCGAGTGGCACGGATGCCTCGACACTCATCTCACCTCCCAGGCTCCACAGTCCGAGGGTGGGAATCGGCGCGCGGACGCGGACGCTCACCCCTGGTTCACCACCCACACTCGCTTCGCTGATGCTCACCTCTGCGGAATAGGACGGCGACAGGGCCTGGTTGATCAGGTCAATGGTCAGAGCGCGCCCTTCGCCTGGCTCCGTTCCGTAATAGCTGGCATACCGGGCTCCCTCCCACGCCGAGGCGTGCAGGACATGGCGAACGTGAATGGTCAGTGCCACGTGAATGACGGCTAGTGCGAGAGCGACGAGAAGAGTCCCCACCAGCACAAACTCCGCGGGAGCGTTTCCTCGATCGGCATCAAAACGACGTAACACGGGTAATTGCTTGATCAAAGACTCCGGCGAGTGCTGGCCCGGCTGCGGTCCACACACCGATGACGAGGCCCGCCGTCATGAGGGTAATCAGGACCCATCCAGGGACGTCCCCTCTTTCTCCGGGACGATTCGCGAATGGCGTCATGACGGGTCCTTTCGTAGCTCGGCACCCACAGGCTAAGAAAAGACGCCGCCTCCCAGGGGAAGTTATCCCCAGGGCAAAACCCCGTTTAGGGCTCCGTTCTGCGATGCGGGGAACTGAAGCGTTGACACCTGTTGGTAATTTTCCCTATAACAACATTTATTACATTAAGTGTTGTTATAATCGTCTCATGACTTCGGATAGTCACACGTCGATTCCCATCAAGGCTGTGTCCTACGAAACCTCCACCTGGGCTCCACGGTATCCCGAGGCCTATAGCCGGGCCGAAGTAGTTCGCCAAACAGGCGAGTTTCACGCTGCGATTCCTGCCCCCGTCGCCGACTGGTCGCCTGAGTTCAGCGCTCAGGTGGCCAGCGACGTGGAGGACGCTTCCCGAGAACTCACGGAATTTGATCGCCATGCGCGCATCGTGTTGGGCAGCAGCAACCCCGCGCTTGGCCCGATGAGCGCCATTTTGCTTCGGACTGAATCCACCTCAAGTTCCCAAATCGAACGGCTGACAACCTCGGCAAAGCAGCTGGCCTTAGCCGAACTCGGTGAGGGTGGGCGCTCAAACGCTCACGTGGTGGTGGGAAATGTGAGGGCGATGGAAGCCGCTCTTCGGCTAGCCGACGACCTTTCCGAGGAGTCAATTCTGCAGATGCACCATGCACTCATGATCCACCAACCGAATGTCGGCCCAGGCGAAGCTGGTGTCTACCGAAAAGAAGTCGTGTGGCTGGGAGACGGTGACGCGGGGCCAAGAACTGCTGACTTCGTCCCTCCCCACCCCGACCGGGTACCACGTTCCATGGCAGACCTTATGGGGTTCCTCGGACGGCAGGACCTGCCCGTTCTGGCGCAGGTCGCTGTCGGTCATGCACAGTTTGAAACCATTCACCCGTTCGTTGACGGCAACGGAAGAACGGGCAGGGCGCTGGTCCAATCGGTGCTCAAGAACAAGGGCATGGTCTCAGGAATGGCCGCCCCCATCTCCGCTGGACTATTGACCAACATCGACCGGTATTTCGCCGCGCTTGGCTCATTCAGAAAAGGGGATGCCGGACCTATCATCAGGGAATTCTCGCGGGCCTCCCGCATGGCAGCGGTCTCCGGCCGTCGGCTAGTCGACCAGCTGAGTGATGTGCTCGAAGACTCACGCGCCAAACTCACTGGCGTCCGATCAGATGCAGCTGCATGGAGAGTTCTTCCCGCACTCGTTGCACAACCAGTGATGACGGCCAAACATCTCACCCGGACACTTGGGCTAGGCGAGATGGCGGCGCTGAGAACATTGAACCTCCTCACCGAGCGCCGAGTGCTCAGAGAAGTGACCGGCCAACGTCGAAATAGGATTTTTGAACACGGTGACATTCTCCGCGTCTTGGACGACTACGCTCGCGGAATCACACGCGCCACCAGTCGGGTAGCCGGGGAAACAGGACCGTGAATCTTTGACCAGGCAAAATCGACCGCATTTTGCCTGGCGATGCTTAATCGAAGACCCAATTGGAGAACCGTTTCGGCTCTGCCCGGATAAGACCTGGGGCAGATAACCACGTGTCCTGCGCTTCGTGCGGTAGCGACCCTGACGGTCATATGCCTATTGCAATAACAGCGCATCCAGGGACGTCGCCCCTTTCCCGGGGCGATACGCGAATGTCGTCATGACTGGTCCTCTCTCGTCTCTGCACAGACAGCGTAAGTTGGCCTCAACGCTCGGGGGAAAGTTATCCCCAGACCGGTCCTGGCGGCGCGGCGGAAGTCTCTCTCGCAACAGTTTTTCGACCAGTTCGGGGACAGGAGGTGAGGGATCACTATCGAGCCCGGCAAGGACTGCTTCGGCGTGACCACCAGCGAATCAGCTGCTAGCTACGGCGACAACCTGTCCTTGCGTGCCCACGGGAGACCACCCAGCCCGTTAGTCGATGTCTTTCCGGAGAGTTGTCACTGAGGCAATGACCCCCAGCGCAATGGCCCACACCAGAATCCCCACAAACGCAACAAACGCAGTCATTCCCCCTTGGATGAGCTGGGTGAAGTAGGTTCCATCTCCCGGCGCTGACACCGAGTAGAGGACCAGTTGACCGGGAAGAATCATGCCTGCTTGGCCAATAATCCCCACAATGATTCCCTCAACAAAGAGCAACCAGCCCAGAAGAATCGCGAGGCTCGCCAATTGCGCCCGGACAAGCGCCCCTACGGCGACCCCAAACATTCCCATGGCAAAACCGGTGGTCGCCATTCCCAACACCGCCCCCACAAGAGGGGCCATAGCGGGAGTGGCCGCCGACGGTACTGTCATGGTGATGCCAAACGCCGTGACGTAGGCCCCCAACATCGACACCACAGCGGTCAAGGCTCCACCGACTCCGCCCATGACCATTTTTGCGACCAACACCGTGCCTCGGTTCGGGGTCTGCAGGAAGGTTGCAATGGCGGTTCCGAGCCGGAACTCGCTGGTCACCGAGAGGACACCCAGAATGGGAGGGAAAATCCACGCCAAGTAAATGGTTCCCGTATACAGGCTGGTGACGCGCTCGGGGTCGAGCGCGTTTTCCGGCTCGCCGAGAATGGGGACACCGTCGAAGAAGGTCAACACAATTCCGACAGCGAACGCCGTAATGAGCATTGCGACGGTCTGACCGCTCCCGATCAGCTTCTTCCACTCTTGAGAGAGCAGTTTCATCAGATTCCTCCCTTTGTAAGGCGGAGGAAGGCGTCCTCGAGAGACCCCTCACCAATCACATCGGGGAGAGCGGCGTGGGCAATCAGTTTGCCTTTATGAATGATGATGACGTCATCAATGGTGTTTTGCATTTCAGCCAACTGGTGTGAGGACACCAAGATGGTGCGGCCTTCCGACTGCAGGGACCGTAGGAACTCTCTCAACCAGGCAATGCCGTATGGGTCCAGACCGTTTGCCGGTTCATCAAGAATCAGGAGTTCCGGGTCGCCCAGCAACGCTCCCGCGAGACTCAGGCGCTGTTTCATCCCCAACGAATAGCTTTTCACCGGTTTTTTCCCCGCGCTTGCCACATCCACCAACTCCAGAACTTCGGTAATGCGCTTTTTACTCGCACCCATACCGGTGGCCATAATGTCGAGGTTCTTCTTGCCTGACATGGAGGGGATGAAGCCCCGAGTGTCCAACACCACACCAACTCTGCGCAGCGGATTCTTCAGTTTCCGATACGCCGTACCAAACACTGTTGCCGAACCATTGGTGGCCCGTGCAAGCCCCAGAGTCACCCGAAGAGTGGTGGACTTCCCGGCCCCGTTGGGACCAAGAAAACCGGTTATTTGACCGGGCTTGATGCTTGCAGTCAAGTCATCCACGGCGCGGTGCGATCCGAAACTCTTTACCAAGTTGGTGAATTGCACCGGTGCAGTCACGCGCCACACTCCTTTTGAACTAAAGAGGCTTTAAGTTTATGGAGAGTGTCGCATTGCTTCAAGGAAATGTGCGGTTAACATCCAGACAAAGCTGACGATGGGGACCCGCCTCTCCAAAGCCGGGGCGCTAACGGTATTTCTCACTCAGGGACACCACCGCGTCCAGAGTAAGGACGCCATCAATACTCGAATTTCAGAGGTCAGCACGTCGCTCGATGAGGAAAGAGTTTGACTCCCACGACAGCAGCCGCAAGGGGCCCCCAAAGCCGCTGCCATCGCTCGAGTGTTCGGTAGCAGATGACAGCAGATAGAATGATCACACCTTTAACGGAAAGACAGCGCTTTGGCTGAACTAGACACGTCCCAGGAATGGGCCACCGTCGGCGACCGGATTCGGATTGCCCGCGAGTCGGCCGGTATGTCGGTGCGGGAACTTGCCCGCCGGGTTGACGTCTCGGCCAGTCACGTCTCTCAGGTGGAGCGCGGTCTCGCCTCATTCAGTGTGCGCTCTCTCTACAACGTGGTGAGCATCCTTGGGGTTTCCATGGACAGCCTCTTCGAAGACACCAGCACGCCGTCCGGATCGGTCGTAGCCGAGGCGCCCGATGAGGCGAGTGTGACCGCCGAGGGGGGACCACTCGATGAGTCAGGCATTGTCCTTCGTCGCGGGGTTCGACCAAGCCTGAAGATGCAGCTGGGTCCGCGGTGGGAGCGGCTCACGGCCAAGCCAGAAGATGGGTCGGAGTTCCTTGAGGTGATTTATGCCCCGAATCCTGGAGGCAATCCGCCAGAGGACTTCATCCGTCACTCCGGCCGGGAATACGGAGTCATCCTTTCCGGCACGCTCAATGTGCAGGTCGGCTTCAGCGAATCCCAGTTGGGGCCCGGCGATTCCCTCGCCTTCGACTCGCAGATTCCGCATCGCTTCTGGAATTCCGGCGACCAAGAAGTCCGCGCTGTGTGGTTTGTCTTAGACACGCCAGCGCCTGCTGCCGAAGAGATCACTACCGACGGAGTTGCGGGTCACCGCAACGGCCACAGCTTCTAGCGTTCACTTCCGCATAACGTTTCGGTAAAGAACTCGGTCCTAGTGGACATAGTGTTGTCTGAGTGTTTACACTTGCGGCACAGGTGTACACCTCGTTCGTAACGGCAAAGGAGCCAACAGCGTGGCAAAAGCGG
>CAJXYC010000033.1 GCA_913063365.1 uncultured Cellulomonadaceae bacterium | reverse complement strand
GACGACACGCCCGGGTTGCGGCAAATACCCGGGTGTGGCACACTTTCTAAGGTTCAATACGCGCCACTCGTGGCGCTCACTGCCAGGTAGTGCATAGGTCGAAGGCCTAGGCCGCGGGTAGCAGAACTCTCATCTACCTCGAGCTCCCGCTCGTGTGCGGGTGGCTGAGTGGTGGTTCGGACTGTGTGTCCGAATCCGTTGACAGGAAAACAGTGATGTCAACCGGATTGTGTGAGCAATTCGGTGAAGACGCTAGGGGCGTTGGCTTCTGGTGTGGCGAAAAGAAAGAAGAAGACCATGGCGGGACAGAAAATCCGCATTCGACTCAAGTCGTATGACCACGCAGGTCTCGACGTGTCGGCGCGCAAAATCGTTGACACGGTGACTCGTGCCGGGGCCACAGTAGTGGGACCCGTGCCACTGCCGACGGAGAAAAACATCGTCACGGTGATCCGTTCGCCGCACAAGTACAAGGACTCGAGAGAGCACTTTGAAAAGCGCACGCACAAGCGTCTGATCGACATCATTGACCCCACTCCGAAGGCAGTCGATTCGCTGATGCGTCTTGACCTGCCGGCCGACGTCAACATCGAAATCAAGCTGTAGGGAAAACGACCATGTCTACTCTGACTGCAACAAAGGGCGTGCTGGGCACCAAGCTCGGCATGACTCAGGTGTGGGACGACAAGAACCGCGTCGTGCCCGTCACTGTCATTGAGGTCTCCCCCAACGTGGTGACCCAGATTCGCACCGCCGACAACGATGGCTATGACGCCATTCAGATTGCTGCTGGTGCCATTGACCCCCGCAAAGTCACGAAGCCTCTCAAGGGTCATTTCGACAAGGCAGGTGTCACGCCTCGTCGTCACCTCGCTGAGGTCCGGACCACAGACGCCTCGGACTACACCGTCGGCCAGGAGCTCTCTGTAGAGACCTTCGAGGCAGGTGCTGTTGTTGATGTTGTTGGAACCAGTAAGGGTAAGGGGACCGCAGGTGTGATGAAGCGTCACAACTTCGCCGGTGTCTCTGCCTCACACGGTGCGCACCGCAACCACCGCAAGCCGGGTTCAATTGGTGCCTCGGCCACCCCCTCCCGTGTCTTCAAAGGCATGCGGATGGCTGGACGGATGGGTAACGACCGGGTCACCATGATGAACCTGACGGTCGTCAAGGTCGACCCCGAGCGCAACCTGCTGTTGATCAAGGGTGCTGTTCCAGGCCCCAAAGGCCGTTTGGTTTTCGTTCGTAACGCCCGGAAGGGAGCCTAAGGATGAGCGCAATTGACGTCCTCGACGCCTCGGGTAAGAAGGCGGGCTCTGTCGATCTTCCGGCTGAGCTGTTTGATGTTCAGACCAACGTGCCGCTGATGCACCAGGTAGTTGTCGCCCAGCGCGCGGCTGCTCGCCAGGGAACGCACAAAGTCAAGCACCGCGGTGAAGTTGCCGGTTCGGGCGCAAAGCCGTTTAAGCAGAAGGGCACCGGCCGCTCCCGTCAGGGATCCATCCGGGCTCCGGAGCACCGCGGTGGTGGAGTGGTTCACGGACCGACCCCGCGCAGCTATGCCCAGCGCACCCCGAAGAAGATGATTCGCCAGGCACTGCTTGGGGCTCTCTCCGACCGCGCGCGCGGCGAGCGTTTGCACGTGGTGAAGGACTTTGGTCTGGGGGATACTCCCTCGACCAAGACCGCGGCAGCGCTCATCAAAGCAACTGCTCCCGGTCCAAACGTCTTGGTCGTGATTGGTCGCGCTGACGAAGTGGGCCAGAAGAGTGTGCGGAACCTTCCCGGTATCCACGCTCTGCACCCGGACCAGCTGAACACCTATGACGTGCTTGAAGCAGACGACATTGTCTTCACGAAAGATGCCCTCGAGCAGTTCGTGAACGGACCCGTTCCCGCAGAGGAGGCCACCAAGTGAGCATCGACGAACTGGCCCGCAATAAGGACCCCAGGGACGTGATCATTCGTCCGATTGTCTCCGAGAAGAGCTACACCCTGATTGACCAGGGCAAGTACACCTTCGAGGTGCACCCGGATGCCAACAAGACCGAGATTAAGAACGCTGTCGAGAGCATCTTCGATGTCTCTGTCGCCAGCGTGAACACTCTCAACCGCCAGGGCAAGGCGCGTCGTACGCGCTTTGGACGGGGAAAGCGCAAGGACACCAAGCGCGCCATCGTCACGCTCTCCAGCGGTTCCATCGACATCTTCACGGCAGTGGGCTAAGGAGACAACTGACAATGGCTATTCGTAAACACCGTCCGACGACCCCCGGTCGTCGTGGATCGTCGGTTGCTGACTTCCAGGAAGTCACCCGCAACACCCCCGAGAAGTCGCTTCTGCGTCCGCTTCCGAAAACCGGTGGACGCAACAACGAAGGACGTATCACCACTCGCCACATTGGTGGTGGTCACAAGCGTCAGTACCGGGTGATTGATTTCCGTCGTCACGACAAAGATGGCGTGAACGCCAAGGTCGCTCACATTGAGTACGACCCGAACCGCACCGCTCGTATTGCCCTCCTGCACTTTGTGGATGGCACAAAGCGCTACATCCTCGCCCCCGACAAGCTCAAGCAGGGCGACATTGTGGAATCGGGCCCCTCGGCGGATATCAAGCCCGGAAACAACCTGCCTCTTCGCAACATCCCGGTGGGAACTGTTGTTCACGCCATCGAGCTGCGCCCGGGAGGGGGAGCAAAGCTCGCCCGTTCGGCTGGTGCCTCGGTGCGTTTGGTGGCAAAGGATGGCCCCTACGCCCAACTGCGGTTGCCGTCTGGAGAAATTCGCAACGTCGACGCTCGTTGCCGCGCCTCGATTGGTGAGGTCGGTAACGCCGAGCAGTCCAACATCAACTGGGGTAAAGCCGGCCGTAAGCGGTGGAAGGGTGTTCGCCCGACCGTCCGCGGTGTCGTGATGAACCCGGTTGACCACCCACACGGTGGTGGTGAGGGGAAGACCTCTGGTGGTCGTCACCCTGTGAGCCCGTGGGGCCAGCCGGAAGGCCGGACCCGCAAGCCGCACCGCCCCTCCGACAAGATGATCGTCCGTCGCCGTCCCACCGGCAAGAAGCGCTAGGAGTAACGGATGCCACGCAGCCTGAAAAAGGGACCCTTTGTGGATGAGCACCTGATGAAAAAGGTGGTCACCCAGAACGAGGCCAACCAGAAAAACGTCATCAAGACCTGGTCGCGCCGGTCCATGATTGTCCCGGCCATGCTCGGTCACACCATCGCGGTGCACGACGGACGCAAGCACATCCCGGTGTTCATCACCGAGACGATGGTTGGTCACAAGCTGGGCGAGTTTGCCCCGACCCGGACTTTCCGCGGTCACGAAAAAGACGACAGGAAAGGTCGCCGCGTTTAATCGCGGTGAACTGAAGGAGTAATCATGGTGGAATCGATGGCCCGGATTCGTAACATCCGCGTCACCCCGCAGAAGGCTCGCCGTGTCGTGAACCTCATTCGCGGAATGCAGGCCCAGGAGGCCGTGGCGGTGTTGCATCACCAGCCGCAGGCTGTCAGCGAGCCTTTGGCCAAAATCATTGCCTCTGGAATGGCCAACGCGCAGGTGATTGCTGATCGCGACGGAACATTCCTTGACGAGTCGGATTTGTATATCGCCAAGGCATTTGTCGACGAAGGCCTCACCCTGAAGCGGTTCCGTCCGCGTGCACAGGGACGTGCCTTCCGCATCAAGAAGCGCACCAGCCACATCACCGTGGTGCTCGCCACCCCGGACGAGCCCTCGCTGGCAGGTCAGGCTGGATCAGAGAAGGTGAGCAAGTAATGGGTCAGAAAGTAAACCCCTACGGTTTCCGTCTGGGAATCACCACCGATCACACATCGCGGTGGTTTGCCGACAGCACCACGAAGGGTCAGCGCTACCGCGACTACGTGGCTGAGGACATCAAGATTCGTGAGTTCCTGCAGGAGCAGCTCGACCGCGCCGGAATTGCTCGTATTGAGATCGAGCGCACCCGTGACCGCGTTCGTGTGGACATCCACTCGGCCCGCCCAGGCATTGTGATCGGTCGCCGAGGAGCAGAGGCCGAGCGCATCCGTGCCGACCTGGAAAAGCTCACCGGCAAGCAGATTCAGCTGAACATCCTCGAGGTGAAAAACCCCGAGGCCGAAGCACAGCTGGTAGCTCAGGGAATTGCCGAGCAGCTCGCTGCTCGTGTGGCATTCCGCCGGGCCATGCGTAAAGGTCTGCAGGGAGCTCAGCGTGCGGGAGCCAAGGGTGTTCGTATCCAGGTGTCTGGTCGTTTGGGTGGGGCAGAAATGTCTCGCTCTGAGTTCTACCGCGAAGGCCGTGTGCCCCTGCACACCCTGCGCGCCAACATCGACTACGGCTTCTACGAGGCCAAGACCACCTTCGGCCGTATCGGTGTGAAGGTCTGGATCTACAAAGGTGATTTGACCAACAAGGAACTGGCCCGCGAGCAGGCGCAGCAGCGTTCTCAGCGACCCGATCGTCGTGATGGCGCTCGTCGCGGACCTGCCCGTCAGGCGGAGCCAGTTGCTGCGACCACCGGGAGTGAGAGCTAATGCTGATTCCACGGAAGATTAAGCACCGCAAGCAGCACCACCCCAAGCGGGGCGGTCACGCCACCGGTGGCACCACAGTGGCCTTCGGTGAATACGGCATCCAGGCCGTTACCCCCGCTTATGTCACCAACCGACAGATTGAGGCGGCTCGTATTGCCATGACCCGTCACATCAAGCGTGGTGGAAAGGTCTGGATCAACGTGTTTCCGGACCGTCCGTTGACGAAGAAGCCTGCGGAGACCCGCATGGGTAGCGGTAAAGGCTCGCCCGAGTGGTGGGTCGCCAACGTGAAGCCAGGCCGTGTCCTCTTCGAGGTTTCCGGTGTGAGCGAGGAGTTGGCCCGTGAGGCGCTGACCCGCGCTATCCACAAACTTCCGCTGAAAGCGCGGATTGTGTCCCGGGAAGAGGGTGCGTAATGGCTGTTGGATCTAAAGACCTTCGTCCGGAAGAGCTCGACACCTTTGAAGACCAGCGTCTTCTGGAGGAGCTCAAGCGTCAAAAGGAAGAGCTGTTTAACCTGCGCTTCCAGGACGCGACCGGTCAGCTCGACAACCACGGCCGCCTGCGTGCTGTGCGTCGCGATATTGCCCGGATCTACACCGTGATCCGTGAGCGGGAGCTCGGCATTCGTGCCACCCCCGCTCCGATCGAGGCTCCGGCGAAGAAAAAGACCACCAAGAAGACCAAAGAGACCGCTGAGGCGGCTGCGAACGAGGAGAGCGCCTAATGGCGACCGAAGCTAAGAAGAAAACTGCGGCGAGCGAGCCCGTCGTCCGCGGATACCGCAAAACCCGTCGTGGCTATGTGGTGAGCGACAAGATGGACAAGACCATCACCGTCGAGGTTGAGGACCGCGTGAAGCACCCCCTCTACGGCAAAGTCGTTCGCCAGTCCTCCAAGGTCAAGGTCCACGATGAGGCCAACGACGCGGGTATCGGTGACCTCGTGGTCATCGCAGAGACCCGTCCCCTGTCTGCCACTAAGCGCTGGCGTTTGGTGGAAATCGCTGAGAAGGCCAAGTAGGCCCCGAGAACTAAAGGATCACCACACTCATGTTGCAGCAAGAATCCCGAGTCAAAGTCGCCGATAACACCGGCGCAAAAGAGCTGCTCACGATTCGCGTCGTGGGAGGCTCTGGCCGGCGCTACGCCGGATTGGGCGATGTCATTGTCGCGACCGTGAAGGATGCGATTCCTGGCGGCAACGTGAAAAAAGGTGAAGTCGTCAAGGCCGTCATCGTGCGCTCGGTGAAGAACACGCGTCGCCAGGATGGCTCCTACATCAAGTTCGACGAAAACGCCGCGGTGTTGATTAAGAACACTGAGGGCGAGCCACGTGGCACCCGCATTTTTGGACCTGTTGGTCGTGAGCTTCGCGACAAGCGGTTCATGAAAATCATTTCGCTCGCTCCGGAGGTGATCTAGTCATGGCCAAGATCAAAAAAGGCGACCTCGTGCAGGTCATCAGTGGGAAGAGCCAGGCTCGCGGCGGAGACCGCGGTAAGCAGGGCAAGGTTCTCGAGGTGCTTGCGGAGCAGGACCGCGTCCTGGTTGAGGGCGTGAACTTCGTGTCCAAGCACATCAAGGTGGGCCAGAGCTACCGCGGCGCAAAGACCGGCGGTATCGAGACCCACGAGGCACCCATTCACATTTCGAACGTTCAAGTTGTCGACCCGAAGTCGAAGAAACCCACTCGTGTGGGCTTCCGTCAAGAAGTCGGCGAAAAAGGCGGCGTGAAGAAAAACGTCCGTGTCCGCTACGCCAAGAAGTCAGGTGAGAAGCTCTAATGTCTACCGCTACAGCTCCCGCGCTGCCGCGTCTCAAAGCGCGCTACCGCGAAGAAATCATTCCCGCTCTGACTGAGCAGTTTGGCTACGGCAACCCCAACCAGGTTCCCGGCATCGTCAAAGTTGTGGTGAACACGGGTGTGGGTGACGCCGCCAAAGACAGCAAGGTCATCGACGGAGCAATTGCGGACCTCACCGCGATCACCGGCCAGAAGCCTGTTGTCACACGAGCCAAGAAGTCCATCGCCCAGTTCAAGCTGCGCGAGGGAATGCCCATTGGTGCCCACGTCACCCTCCGGGGTAACCGCGCCTGGGAGTTCTTGGACCGGCTAGTGAACCTGGCCCTTCCCCGAATCAGAGACTTCCGTGGCCTGAGCGACAAGCAGTTCGACGGCCACGGCAACTACACCTTCGGTCTCACCGAGCAGACGGTGTTCCACGAAATCAACCCGGACAACATTGACCGGGTGCGCGGTTTCGACATCACCGTGGTGACCACGGCGACGACCGATGACGAAGGGCGCGCACTGCTTCGGCAGCTGGGCTTCCCCTTTGTAACCAATAACCAAGAGGCCTAACGGCCACGACTCGAAAAGGTCGGCCCCGGTGGACCGGGAGTCGAAACCGCTCGAAGAAAGACAGACACCACCATGACGATGACAGATCCCGTTGCCGACATGCTGACCCGGTTGCGTAACGCCAACCAGGCGCAGCACGAGACGGTGCAGATGCCGGGCAGCAAGCTCAAAGCCCACATCGCCGAAATCCTCGAACGCGAGGGATATATCGCTGGGTTCGAAATGGACGACCAGAAAGTCGGCCAGAAACTGACCCTGTCGCTGAAGTATGGCCCGAACCGTGAGCGCACCATTGTGGGGCTGAAGCGAGTCTCGAAGCCTGGTCTTCGCGTCTACGCCAAGTCCACGGAACTTCCCGAAGTTCACGGTGGGTTGGGTATTGCCATCCTGTCCACCTCCTCCGGTTTGTTGACAAACCGCGAGGCCAACGAGAAGGGCGTAGGTGGGGAAGTCCTCGCCTATGTGTGGTGATCTGAGATGTCACGTATTGGACGACTTCCCATCACAATCCCTGGCGGCGTGACCGTCACCCAGGACAACCGAGTTGTCACGGTCAAGGGCCCCAAGGGTGAGCTCGAGCTCTCGATTCCAGAGCCCATTGAGGTGGCAATTGAGGAGAGCACCATCACGGTGACCCGTCCGGATGACGAGCGCGAGTCCCGTGCTCTGCACGGTTTGGTGCGCACCCTGATTAACAACAACATCGTGGGAGTGACCGAAGGCTTCCAAAAGACGCTCGAAGTGGTCGGCACGGGTTACCGTGTGGCCTCCAAGGGTCAGTCTTTGGAGTTTGCCCTTGGCTACTCGCACTCCATCACCGTCGATCCCCCAGAGGGTGTGTCCTTCTCGGTCGAGGGAAACGACAAGGTGACCGTGAGTGGTATCGACAAGCAGGCTGTGGGCGAAGCAGCCGCGAATATCCGTAAGTTGCGCAAGCCAGAGCCGTATAAGGGCAAGGGTGTGCGCTACGAAGGCGAATATGTCCGCCGCAAGGCTGGAAAGGCTGGTAAGTAATCATGGCTGTGGGAACACGCGGCTCGAGTAAGCAGGCCCAGAAGGCCCGCCGCCACAACCGCCTGCGCAAGAAGATTGTTGGCACGGAAGAGCGTCCCCGTCTGGTGGTCACCCGCTCAGCCCGCCACGTCTTTGTGCAGGTCGTGAATGACCAGACCGGCCACACCGTGGCTTCCGCCTCGACGATGGAAAACGACATGCGCTCGTTTGATGGCGACAAGACCGCCAAGGCCAAGCGCGTCGGTGAACTCATTGGTGAGCGCGCGAAGAAAGCCGGTGTGAAGACCGTGGTCTTCGACCGTGGTGGCAACCGGTACGCCGGTCGTGTGGCCGCCATTGCTGATGGCGCCCGAGAGAGTGGGTTGGAACTGTGAGCGACGAGAAGAAGGACGAGACAGTGACAGAAACCGCCGAAGCGACCACCGAGGAGACCACCGAACAGGCTCCGGCTGTGGACGAGACTCCGATCAGTGAAGAGCCCCGTGAGCAGCGCCGTGGCAGTCGTGAGCGTCGCCCCGAGGTGCAGCGCGGTTCGCGCGACACTGGTGACAAGAGCCAGTTCCTCGAGCGTGTGGTCACCATCAACCGCGTATCCAAAGTGGTGAAGGGTGGTCGACGCTTTGCGTTCACGGCCCTCGTGGTTGTGGGTGACGGTAACGGCATGGTCGGTGTTGGCTACGGCAAGGCCCGTGAGGTGCCGCTGGCGATCTCCAAGGGTGTTGAGGAGGCGAAGAAGAACTTCTTCCGCGTTCCTCGCGTCGCCCAGACCATTCCGCACCCGGTTCAGGGTGAGGCCGCTGCTGGTGTGGTGCTCTTGCGTCCCGCCGCTGCCGGTACCGGTGTTATCGCCGGTGGTCCGGTTCGTGCGGTGTTGGAATGTGCGGGAATCCACGACGTGCTCAGTAAGTCTCTGGGTTCGTCGAACACCTTGAACATCGTCCACGCCACGATTGAGGCTCTGAAGAACCTCGAGGAGCCTCGCTCCGTTGCAGCTCGCCGTGGGGTTGAGTTTGAAGACATGGCTCCCGCTCGACTTGTCCGCGCTGAAGCTGAAGCGGCAGCGGCAAAGAAGGGTGGCGAGTAATGGCGAAGAACCTCAAGGTGACTCAGGTGAAGTCGCAGATTAGCGAGCGCCCAAACATGCGTGAGACTCTGCGGAGCTTGGGCCTCAAGAAAATCGGTGACTCGGTGGTTCGCCCCGACACCCCCCAGAACCGTGGATACGTCCAGATTGTCCGTCACTTAGTGACTGTCGAGGAGATTGACTAATGGCTGAAGAGAAGAAGCCCGCTGCAAAGAAACCTGCAGCAAAGAAGCCGGCAGCCAAGCCCGCCGCAAAGAAACCTGCTGCAAAGTCCACTGCGGCTAAGCCTGCGGCGAAGAAGACGACGGCGGCGAAGCCTGCTGCCAAGTCCACCGCCGCGAAGAAGCCGGCAGCCAAGCCTGCCGCGAAGAAGCCCGCGGCCAAGCCCGCTGCAAAGTCCACTGCGGCTAAGTCCACTGCGGCTAAGCCTGCGGCGAAGACGACTGCTGCCAAGAAGACGACCGCAGCGAAGCCTGCTGCGAAGTCCACGGCTGCGAAGAAGCCGGCGACCACGGCAGCAGCTGCAAAGCCTGCCGCGGAAAAGGCTCCAGCAAAGGCCGCAACGTCGACGACGGCCAAGAAGCCTGCTGCCAAGAAGGCTCCGGCAAAGAAACCTGCTGGTGACTCACGTCCCGGTGTGGTCAAGCTGCACCACCTGCGCCCCGCCCCCGGTTCCAAGAAAGCGCGCACCCGTGTGGGTCGTGGTGAAGGATCAAAGGGAAAGACGGCCGGTCGCGGAACGAAGGGAACCAAGGCCCGCTACCAAGTGCGCCCTGGCTTCGAAGGCGGTCAGCTCACCTCAGTGATGCGTGCGCCGAAGCTTCGTGGATTTACCAACCCTTTCCGTGTGGAGTACCAGGTGGTCAACGTGGGCCGTTTGGGCGAGCTCTACCCCAAGGGCGGTGACGTGACCGTTGCCGACTTGGTGGCCAAGGGCGCTGTTCGGAAGAACGAGAAGGTCAAGGTTCTCGCTGACGGAGACCTGTCGGTGAAGCTGACTGTGACAGTCGACAAGGTGTCGACTCAGGCAAAGCAGAAGATCGAAAAAGCTGGCGGAGAAGTCCGCTAACTAGCTGGGCGTCCCGACCGTTTTCGGTCGGGACAAACCCGGTAGGCTCAAACTTTCTAGGGCCGATCCACCGCAGGAGGGCACAGTGTTTCAGGCGATAGGGCGGATATTCCGAACCCCTGATTTGCGACGCAAAATTGGGTTCACGATTTCCATCATCGCCATCTTCCGGTTGGGTTCGTTCATTCCGGCCCCGTTCGTGGATTACCGCAACGTTCAGCAGTGCCTCGCCGGTTCAGGCGGCACCTCTGGCCTGTACGAGCTTGTGAACCTGTTCAGTGGTGGGGCCCTTCTCCAGCTGTCAATTTTTGCGCTTGGAATCATGCCCTACATCACGGCGTCGATTATCACGCAGCTCCTTCGAGTGGTCATTCCACACTTTGAGACCCTCCACAAAGAGGGTCAACAGGGACAGGCCAAGCTCACGCAGTACACCCGCTACATGACCATTGGTCTTGCGCTTCTCCAGTCCACTACCTTGATCACCGTCGCGCGCTCCGGGGCACTCTTTGGAGCGAACTCTGGCGTCCCAGCCTGTAACCAGCTGCTGTCGAACGACTCCTGGTACGCAATCATGCTGATGGTCATCACCATGACCGCCGGCACGGGACTGATCATGTGGCTCGGTGAGCTCATCACCGAGCGCGGTGTCGGCAACGGAATGTCACTGTTGATTTTCGTCTCTATCGCCGCAACCTTCCCCGGCTCTCTCTGGGCTATCGGTCAGAGCGAGGGACTCCAAATCTTCGTGGTCGTTCTCGTCATTGGGCTCATCATCATGGGACTCGTGGTGTTTGTCGAGCAGTCGCAGCGCCGTGTGCCAGTCCAATACGCCAAGCGCATGGTCGGTCGTCGTACCTACGGCGGCACCAACACCTATATCCCCATCAAGGTGAACATGGCCGGAGTCGTTCCGGTGATCTTTGCGTCCTCGCTGTTGTATTTGCCGGCGCTGCTGGCGCAGTTCAACCAGCCTGGCGCCGCGGGAGATCAAGTACCCGAATGGGTCATTTGGATTCAAAACAACTTCACCTCAGGAGATAACCCGCTCTATATGGCGGTGTACTTCCTCCTGATCGTCGGCTTTACCTATTTCTACGTCGCCATCACCTTCAATCCTGAAGAAGTGGCCGACAACATGAAGAAATACGGCGGGTTCATTCCGGGCATCCGCGCTGGACGCCCCACCGCCGAATATCTCGACTACGTCCTCACAAGAATCACCCTTCCGGGTTCGTTATACCTCGGTCTGGTGGCCCTCATCCCATTGATTGCGCTCGCTACTGTCAATGCCAACCAGAACTTCCCGTTCGGTGGCGCGAGCATTCTGATCATCGTGGGTGTTGGTCTCGACACCGTCAAACAAATCGACTCCCAACTCCAGCAGCGCCACTACGAGGGATTGCTGAAGTGAGCAACGTGAGATTGTTGCTGATTGGACCCCCCGGAGCCGGGAAGGGAACGCAGGCGGCTCGCCTGGCTGAGCATTTTGGTATTCCTGCAATTTCCACGGGGGATATTTTCCGGGAGAACGTGAAGAACCAGACAGAGCTTGGCAAAAAAGCACAGTCCTACATGGACGCAGGAGAGAACGTTCCCGATTCGTTGACCAACGACCTCATTCACGACCGAATTGCTCAGCCTGACTGCGCAGACGGTTTTCTCCTGGATGGCTATCCCCGAACCGCCGCCCAGGTGGAGGCTCTCGAGGGAATGTTGGCTGAGCAGTCCGCGACCCTGGATGCCGCCGTGGAGCTGGTGGCTGATGTTGAGGTTGTGGTGAATCGTCTTCGTCAGCGTGCCATTGAGCAGGGTCGTTCGGACGATAGTGAAGACGTTGTCCGGCACCGCCTCGGTGTGTACGCCGAGCAAACAGCTCCTTTAATTGATGTCTTCCGCGATAAGGACCTTTTGGTCACCGTTGATGGCCTGGGACCGATTGAAGACATCACCGAGCGTATTTTGGGCCGACTCCAGGCAGCTGGGGTTGTCGCCTCCTAGATTTGTGCCTCAGGCCTGAAAGGCATAGACTGAATCTTTGGTGTGTTCAGGCCTTCGGGTTGTTCACTCCAGCATGACCAGTACCAGTTAGACGAATGGGGCTATGGCCAACAAAGACGGTGTCATTGAAATCGAAGGCTCGGTTGTCGAGTCCCTTCCGAATGCAATGTTCCGTGTCGAGTTGACCAACGGTCACAAGGTTCTTGC
>CAJXYC010000032.1 GCA_913063365.1 uncultured Cellulomonadaceae bacterium | reverse complement strand
ATGAGCCCCAGCGAGCTGGCCACAGTGCTCACTGAACGGGGAGTGACCCCAGCCGACACCGCACACCCCCTGCAGTTGGCCAACCAACTCCTGGAGCCGTCGGCAGCAACGCATCAGCTTTCTCACCTGTCTGGCACCGAGCTCGAGCGTCTTCGTCAGGCGAGCGCTGGGGATCTGGAGGTATTAGCGCCAGACGACAACGCACGGCTTCTCACCGAACAGCACGGCTCCCTACTGCACCTGGCTCCAGAAATCGATGAAGCCCTGGGAGTACTCGGCCCTCCCGGCTCTGCTCAGACATCGCGGGACCAAACAGTCGATGTCGTGGCGGTGCTCGGGGTGTTGGAAAAAATAGAGACCCTGATTCGTGCCGCGGAGGCCCAGCCGGTTGGCGGTGCCAGTAGCGAGTCACTCCAGTCATGGGCTGCCTCACACGGTGATGACCGTGCCGCGTGGGAAACAGCCGCTGACATCTGCCGCGCCGTGGGATTGCTGGCGGTGTCTCAGGACGCGTGGCACCAGACCACCGGTGCCTCAGACTGGCTGGCCTCAGCCCTCTCGGAGCGCTGGGCATGGATTCTTGTGCGCCTGTGGAGTATCCGACCACGTTGGGTGGATTCGTCGCCGGTGACTGACAACCTCGCCGCCTCGCCCTCTGGCGGGTGGGTGCAGATGGCCGCGGAACTCGGCGTTTTTCCTGGCAGCGGCAAGGGGTCGGCAGCCGACGTGCTTTCGCACGATGGAGACATCGGTACGTGGGTGGCTGCTCAATTACCGCCAGCGGCCGAACAGGTGTATGCGGATGGCCCAGACACTCTCGTCACTGCCGGTCCGTTGCCGGTCTCTCACGAGCGCACGCTTCGACAGATTGGCCGCTGGTTGTCCGGCACTGTCGCCTCTCGCTTCAAGGTCACCGCCGAGACGGTGCTTCGCGCGAGGCAACGTGGGCTATCTGCCGAGCAAATCACCGAGGCTGTCGAGCGGGTGGTTCCTGGAGGGAAGACCTCTTCGCTTGGAGTCACACTTCTGGACTCTCTTCACCGCGCAGAGCAAACAAGGATTCAGTGGTCAGAATCGGGCACGCGAGTCGAGTGTGCAGATTCCCTGGCGGGTGATCTTCTGTGTGCTGACCGAAAGCTGCAGTCGCTTGGATTCCAGAGAGTCTCCGAATCGGAACTCTCTAGCGCACAGCCGGTGGATACCGTCCATTCACTCCTCGCCTCTGAGGGCTACCCGCATCTGGTGGTGGATCATGCAGGAAACGTGTTTGATGTCGACAAAGCACAGCACGCTCCAGTCACATGGGCGGCAACTAAGGGTGACGACAGGGCTGCTGCTCTGCTGGAGTCCTGGACGTCATGGCGAGGTGACGATCCTGCGGCCTGGTGGGAGCCCACTTTGGAATGGGCGATTGCTCACAAGCTTCGGCTTAGCGCGATTGTGAACATCAACGAGGTCGAGAGTGAATTCGTGATTGAACCGAAGTCACTCCACAACGGACGACTACGAGCGCGAGACACCCGCTCCGATGTCGAGCGCACGATTCCGGTCACTCATCTTGTTCGAATTCATTCACCGGAGGCCGTCAGCCCTGAGTCATAGACTGGCCGATTGTGGTTGAGACCGGTGCAGCGATTGTTCAGAGCGACAAAACTGTCCTCATTGAGCTGTCTCATCCAGGCGCAGAGGATGCCAGACACGATATTGCCGTCTTCGCGGAACTGGAACGTGCCCCGGAACACGTCCACACCTATCGCATCACGCGCCTGACGCTCTGGAATGCGGAGGCCGCTGGCCACAGCGCAGAGGACATTCTCGCTACTCTCGAGCGCCACTCACGATTTCCCATTCCCGACTCGGTGCGCGCCGATATCAACGATGCGATTTCGCGGTGCGGAAAAGTCACGCTCAGTCGGGACGGCGACAGGCTCGTCCTCCACGGAGACCCCGCGATTCTGCGCGAGATTGCGCAGTCAAAGAAAGTTCAACCCTTTATCTCCAGCGTGGGGGATGACGCACTCGAAGTGGAGCCTTTGTCCCGCGGGAAAATCAAACAGGAGCTGCTTCGGATTGGCTGGCCGGCCACTGACCTCGCCGGATACGCCGAGGGGGAAGACCACGAGATTGACCTTCAAACCAATGGATGGTCTCTCAGGGATTACCAGCAGCGCGCGGTCGACCGGTTTGTCGGATCAGGCTCGGGAGTGGTCTGTTTGCCGTGTGGGGCAGGTAAAACGCTCGTGGGTGCGGGGGTCATGGCCGAGCTCGATCAAGCCACGCTCATTTTGGTGACGAACACTCTGGCGGCGAGGCAGTGGCGCCGGGAGCTCCTGGAGCGCACCTCGCTGACTGAGGATGACATCGGTGAGTATTCGGGCAGCGTGAAAGAAATCAAACCGGTCACCATCGCCACCTATTCGATTGTCACCGCAAAGCGGGGTGGTCAGTTCCGTCACATTGGTTTGCTTGGCGAGCGGAAATGGGGTGTCGTCATTTATGACGAGGTCCACCTTCTCCCCGCGCCTGTGTTTCAGCTCAGTGCAGAGCTTCAGGCCACCAGACGATTGGGTTTGACCGCGACACTGATTCGCGAGGACGGACGCGAGGGCGACGTGTTCAGTTTGATTGGACCAAAGCGCTACGACGCGGCGTGGAAAGACCTGGAGAAAGCCGGTTACCTAGCCCCCGCGCATTGCGTCGAAGTGAGGCTCGAGCTCCCTGCTGAAGACAGAATCCACTACGCGACCCTGGCCGATAATGAGCGCTACCGATACGCGAGCACTCACCAGGCAAAAGACGCCGTGGTGCGTGAGCTTGTCGAGAAGTTTCCGGAGGAGCGGATTCTGGTGATGGGTATCTACCTGGACCAGCTGGAGCGTTTGTCCACGGAATTAGACATTCCCCTCGTCACCGGTGAAACACCGCTTGCCGAGCGAGAAGAGCTTCTTCGCCAGTTCCGTGATGGCGAGATTCCAGCGCTTGTCGTGTCGAAGGTCGCGAACTTTTCCCTCGATCTCCCGGAGGCATCGGTGGCGATTCAGGTTTCTGGCACCTTTGGCTCCAGGCAAGAAGAAGCCCAACGCTTGGGTCGGATTGTGAGGCCTAAAGCCGACGGGCGCTCGGCGCTGTTTTATTCCATTGTCACGAGAGACACGGTGGATCAGGACTACGCGATGAATCGCCAACGCTTCCTCACCGAGCAGGGATACAGCTACGAGATCGTGGGAACTGACGCACTGACGGACGGCGCGCCGGCCTCGACATAATTCAGCAAAGCTCCAGCGAACTATCAGACAATGAGGGCATGTCTGACGGTCCAAAAATTCTCATTGTTGACGACGAGCCCAATATCCGGGACTTGTTGACCACGAGTCTGCGGTTTGCCGGGTTTGCTGTGCGCGCGGTGGCCACCGGAGCACAGACCATCTCCGCGGTTCTCGAAGAAGAACCCGACCTGATTCTTCTGGACGTCATGCTCCCCGACATCAATGGGTTTGGGGTGACCAAGAGGCTCCGCGCGAGCGGGTACACCTGCCCCATCCTGTTCCTCACGGCCAAAGACACCACCGAAGACAAAATCCAAGGCCTCACCGTCGGTGGAGACGACTACGTGACCAAGCCGTTTAGCCTCGACGAAATCGTGGCGCGTATTCGAGCCATCCTTCGCCGGACCAAGCAGGAAGAAGAGGACGCGACCCTCAAAGTCGGTGAGGTCGAAATGGACCAGGACACCCACGAGGTCATTGTCAAGGGCGAGAGCGTTGAGCTAAGCCCGACCGAATTCAAGCTCTTGCGCTACCTCATGTTGAACCCGAACCGCGTCCTCTCTAAAGCTCAGATTCTCGACCACGTGTGGGAGTACGACTTCAACGGAGATGCAGGAATTGTCGAATCGTATGTGTCCTATCTGCGACGCAAACTCGATCCGCTGACTGAGGAACCGCTGATCCAGACCAAGCGTGGCTTTGGATACATGCTGAAAACCAAGGCGTAGACGCCACACCGCGTAGTCTCCTTGGCGATGTACGAGAGGCTCAAGCGCGGGTGGGACGGCACCTCGCTGCGCAACAAAATCACCGGCGTCACCGTCGTGGTCGTGACAGTCGGACTGCTTGTCATCGGTATTGGGACCGTGGTGTCCATCGAGCGCTATCTGACAGCGGAGATCGACAGGAAAATCAATGAAGCGGCAATGGAGCTTCCCGATCTTCTGAACACTGTCGACTTCAATGACTTTGACCGCGCGCGAGCAGATGGCCTGTCCAACGAGTTCTACATCGCGGCCGTGAGTGCAACCGGCACAATCCTCGCCTCCAACCTCGACCGTGACAACGAGGGGTACGGCCCGGATGTCTCCAGGTTGAGTCTCGGAGTAGTGAGTGATGCGAGGGAGCCTCTCACCCTGGAGAGTCTGAACGGAGAAACACAGTGGCGGGTGATGACATACCGGCTCAATATCCTTAGTGCCCAGACCGGCCAGACCCTGCCCGCAACTCTCGCCGTCGGAATCGACCTCGAAGAATCCAGGCGCGTGGTCGGTTCGTTTGCCTCTGTCTTCCTCGCCTTCAGTTTGGTGGTCGTGGTCTTGAGTGCGGCCCTCACGCGAGTATTGATCGGCACAACCTTCCGACCGCTTCGAGAGGTCGAAGAAACCGCCGCGCGCTTCGCCGGTGGGGATTTCTCTCAGCGACTTGGTGGCAGCACCCCCAACACCGAAGTGGGCAGGCTCACCAGGTCACTAAACTCCATGCTTTCTCGAATCGATCGGGCCTTTGCCGACCGCGCAGACACCATCGAACAGATGCGCCGCTTTATTGGCGATGCCTCGCATGAGCTTCGAACCCCGCTTGTTTCCGTGCGCGGATACGCAGAGCTCTATCGAATGGGAGCCCTCTCCACCGAAGAAGACGTGCGTCAAGCGATGGAGCGGATCGAGAAGGAAGCAGACCGGATGACGACCCTCGTGACCGACCTTCTTGAACTGGCCCGCCTCGATGAGGCAAAGCCGCTCGACCTTGCCCCGGTGTCCTTGGCAGAAATCGCCCGAGACCAAACGTCAGACGCGTCGGCTATCGACCCTGATCGGGCGATTACCTGGTCACTGCGACCAGACCTCACAGATAAGGACGTGCAGGTGACCGCAGATGGTGACAAGTTGCGACAGGTCGTCACCAATCTCCTGCAGAACGCGAGGCGGTTCAGCCCCCCAGGCTCCCCCATCGAAGTCGAGGTGGACTGGCAGAAAGAGACAGACCGCGGAATCATTCGGGTCATTGATCACGGGGAAGGCATCCCGCCACAAATTCGAGACAAGATTTTCCAGCGGTTCTGGCGGGCCGACACCTCCCGGGCCCGGGAAACCGGTGGTTCGGGATTAGGTCTTGCCATCGTCGCAGGAATCGTCAAACGCCACGGAGGAACGGTTGCAGTGACCGACACTCCCGGTGGAGGCGCTACTTTCGAGGTCTCTCTGCCGGCTGTCCCTCCTGACTAAATCACCCCGTTTCTCCACAAGTCTTTTTCCTCAGGACTGGACGGAGTTTTTAGGGATTAGCGTGCCCTCCTGCCACAAGGAGGATTCACAATGACTCGTTATTTCGTCGACAGCGACGCTGTCTTTGCCGCGACCAGCAGCGCCCACAGCACTATTGCCAGAGTGCAAGCCGATATTCAGACGCTGACGTCACAACTGCAGGCACTTCAGGCTTCCTGGGGTGGTTCGGCTGCAACGGCCTTCCAGGATGTGTTGATGCAGTGGAAGAGCACACATGCGCAGGTCGAGGCCCAATTGGTCGGACTCACCCAAACCCTCGGACAGGTTGCCCAACACTATGAGGCCCTCGAACAGCAAAACACGCAGCTGTTTCTGAAATAGGCCCCGCTAGACCGACACCGTTAACGACGAGCCTTTTGCCCGCGAGACACAGGGATACATCACTCCGACTTCATCCTTGTCTTCGTCACTCATGACTGAATCCATGTGTGCAGGCTCGCCGTCGATGACTCGGAGCTCACAACTGCCACAGACCCCGCGACGACAAGAAGCATTGAGTGACACCCCAGCACTTTCCAAGCTCTCCAACACCGTCGACTCCGGCGGCACGTCAATTGTCTGACCGGTGGGCTCCCATGTCACTGACAACTGGCTGGCCGTGTGTTCAGCACTGCGGTCAATCGGTGTGAAGCGCTCGAGGTGAAGACGGTCCGGAGCGACTGATTTTTCGAGCTCGCTCAACACGCCTTCTGAACCACAGGCGTACACGTGGGCCGCTGGGTCAACCAGCGAGGGGAGTGACGCACGGCGACCGTTTTCCGCCGACGCCCACACCCGGACCTTGCCCGGGAACTGCTCTTCGAGCTCTTCCACATAGGCCATGTCTTCCCGGGTCCGACCGAGATACACGAGCTCCCACTCTCGCCCTGCCGGAATCGAATGCATCATTGCTCTCAGTGGAGTGATTCCAATTCCACTGGCAACAAATTGATAGCGGTGATGCGCTTTCAGCGGGAAAGCTTGAATCGGACCATCGACACCCAGTTCCATACCAACTCGGACATGGTCGTGAATCCACTGGCTCCCACCACCAGGCCCCCCGGTGTTTAGCACTGCGATCCGGAGCGAGCGGTTATCGGCAGGATCTCCCACCAGGGAGTACTGGCGCTCGGTGCCGTTTCCTAGATGCAGGGTGATGTGTGCGCCGGCCTCCCATTCGACCTCATGGTCCGAATCGACAGGGGTCAACGTGAGCTCGACAATCGACGGTGTCAGCTCCTGCCTCGCCACGACTTTCGCGACAAAGTCAGGACCCTTCGTGGCCCGCGGAGACTGTGCAACGGCTGGAGTGGACACCTGCGCTGGAGCCTCTTTAGCACTTGCACGGGGGGCAGCCCGCTTCGTCAGAACCACCCGAATCACACCGGCCAGGGTGGCCATTGTCACAAGAACGAGAGACAACGCGGTGTACCAGGGGGTGCCCACATCTGAGCCAACCATCCCCGAATGCACGGCCACGGCAAACAAACTCAGATAGCTCGTGAAGTGGATGGCCTTCCAGACTCCCTGGGGTAACCAGGGCATGGCAACCGATGTAATCCAGACAATCACCATCACCCACATCGCAATCACGCCCAAGGCGACGGCAAGCGGCTCAAAGGAGGAAGCAAAAGGAATGAGCAGATCGGCCACCGTGAATTCGATGTAGCTGTCCATCCATAGCGACACCACGTGCGTAATCACCATCAACATCGCCAAGCTCGAGATGAATCGATGGACAACCTTCAGCCAGTCGGGGTTGTCGGCTCCACGAAGAATTCGAGTCTTGAGGAGAATGCCCCAGAGGGCAGACATTGTCAGCAGCACCCAGGCAACGATTGCGCTTGCACGAGTGATGTACCACCACACGGCAGGCTCTGAGAAATCAAGCACGATACTCCGGCCAATCTGACGAGCGCACCCACGACCCGTCTTCTTGGAAGACCCCCGCGCGGAGCCCTAGTCGTTTCGTCGAGTGCAAGAACTCTGCGGGCGTTCGGGCAAAGCCCACCTTCGCCATCACTTCGGCCTGCCATGCTGTCGGCGCAATCACGGTGACCGCTAACACTGATGACTCCACGCTGCTTCCGGTTTGGGAATCAATGAGGTGATGAGTGTCTTGTCCGCCGGCATCAACAAAGCGTCGTTTCAACTGGCTCGACGTTGCTAACCCACCTGACTCGATCTCCACCACCGACACGTGGGAATCCGTGGCCAAGGGGTTTTCCACCCCGACACGCCAACCCCGTCCTCGCGGGGAGTAACCATCCACCCGCAGGTCACCCCCGAGCTCGACCATTGCGCCGAGTGCGCCATTGGTACGCAAGAAGTCAACAATCAAGTCAGCGGCAAGGCCTTTGCCAATTCCCCCCGAATCCAGAGTGGTGCCCGGAGGGAGGGTAACTGTGGAGCCGTCGACCACGATTCCGGCAACATCTCCTGGTGCGACAACAGAATCCGGAAGTTCGGTGGAACGGGTGGGATCGACTAACGAGTGGGTATACCCGCCGCGAAGCAGATGCGGAAGAAGGGTTGGGTCATAGACACCGTTGGTGTCCTTCCAGGCTCGTTGCATGGTGTCCACCATCAACGCAGTCCGTGGATCTACCTCCACCGGCTCACCGCCTGCCCAATTCAGAGCGGAAATATCCGAGTCGCGGCTAAAACGAGTCCACAAGCCCTCAAGCTCCATTGCCATTCCCACCGCATCATCGACAAGAACCTGGTGGCCTCCCACAACGGTCACCGATGCGTGAGAACCCATGACTCGGAAAGAGCGCGAGTGAACTTGAGGCGCCACTCCGGACTCGGACACAGCTGCAAGGACAGCCTCATCGGCTGGGTTGAGGGACAAAGCGAAGTTTTCCATCAGGATCCCCCGGTGTGAGCGTCCACTGCAACCTCCGCAGGAGCGGGGGCAGGAGCAGGAGCGGGGGCAGGAGCGGGAGCGGGGGCAGGAGCGGGAGCGGGAGCAGGGTCTGCCTCTAACAGCGTCTCCTCAGCTGGTAGGGGTTGCACGGGCCCCAACATTGCAGGTTCCGTGGGGACTTCTGCAACTGGGGTCTCCGGCACAAACGCCGCACTCTCCGCGGCAGCTTTTGCGGCGCTCTCGGCAGCAGCCGCCTCGGCAGCCTGTGCCTCAGCAAACGCGGCATTCTGAAGGAATCCTGCGAGGCCAAAGAAGGCGAAGGAAGTCCCAAAACTGACAACTCGTTTGGTCCAGTTGGCCACGGGCGCTTGAGTTGGATTAGTCGTCATCATCATCGTCGTCATCGTCGTCGTCATCGTCGTCGTCATCGTCGTCGTCATCGTCGTCATCGTCGTCGTAGTCATCGTCATCCGAGTACGACGATCCGGAGGTGGTGGCCTCAACCGGAGCGGGTGCCGCGGCAGTTACTGCCGTGGAAGTAGATCCCTCCGAGCTCGAGGACGATGGTTCGCTATAGCCAGAACCAGACGTGCTGGCGTCAACGGTCGCTGCCGAAGTGGATGTGCCCTCGGCGCTCGTTGTAGATGTTCCGGTAGATGTCGAGGAATAGGGAGAAGCTGCTGAAGTTGCATCGACCGTTGACGCGGACGAAGAGGTCGACACAGATGTACCGTCAGAAGCGAGGGCTTCATCCGAGGTCGACGTTGTGCTTTCCCCCGTGGTTCCCGAGGTCGAACCCGATTCGGGAGCACTGCCGGTAGCAGAAGCGACACTCTCATCCGAGGCCATCGCGTCACTCAGCGGGGCAATGGTGCCCGACGTCGCTTCTGGGTCGATTCCTGAGGCTGTGGCCTCGGCCGTGTCATTGAGCTCGAAAGGCTCGCTGGGGGCGACAAGTTCAACATTGGCGGCTACTGCTCCGGTGCCGGCCCCGAGGACCCCGGCGATTCCCGCTCCGATAAAGAGGTTGCTGTTCATGTCTCCGACGCTACGAGAGGCCCATCCAGAGACAAGCCAGTACTTGGTAAAGGAACGTCCAAATTCCAGCGAGAGATTGACCAGACCAGAAATGATCCCGCAGTTAGGGGTTCTTAGTCGTCGTCGTCCGAGTGGTCGTCATCATCGTCATCGTCATCATCGTCATCGTCATCGTCGTCATCATCGTCGTCGTCATCATCGTCGTCGTCGTCATCGTCGTCATAGCTCGGCGGGGCTGGAGCAGGAGCTGGCGCAGGAGCTGGGGCTGGTTCGGGTTCTGGTGCCGGAGCGGGCACAGGTTCGGCCACCGGTTCGGGTGCAGGAGCGGGCGCAGGTGCTGGCTCAGCTGCCGGTTCTGGCTCAGTGTTTTCGGGCTCAGGAGCCGGAGCGGGGGCAGGTTCTTGGACGGCGGCAGGTTCCGGAGATTCCAGAGGAGCAGACAGTGGATCCGTTGTTTCTGCGACCAGCACATTGCTTGCTTCGTCAATCATCGTCGGCGAAGGAGACCCAAGCAGTTCGGCGTTGGTTGCCACGGCTGCCGCGCCGGTGCCCAAGACACCAGCGATAACGGCTCCGATCAACGTCTGCGTATTCATACCGACGAAAATACGCTCCCTGAAGAAAAAGGACAGCCCGCTCAGAGTAAAGATTTGTCCTAGATTTCGACACGAATCGGCGTACACGCCCCTCATCACTCCCGTCTACTAGAAGATGGGGGGGTGAAAATTCTTGTTGTCGAAGACGACACGAGCATCGCCTCTTCCGTCACCGAGGCCATCGAAAACCTCGGGTGGACAGCGGTGCACTCCGAAACGGGCCAGGGAGCATTGGAGCTCCTTAACTCAGAAGCTTTTGACTGCGTCGTTCTCGACCTCGGGCTGCCCGACCTCGATGGTGGAGAGGTCGTGAGACGGACACGCGAGCATTCCCAAGTGCCAATTGTCGTCGCTAGTGCGAGGCCCGACGAATCGGACCGGGTCTTAGCCCTAGAGCTCGGAGCAGACGACTATCTGGTCAAACCCTTCGGTATTCGCGAGTTGATTGCCAGGCTGAGAGCCGTTCACAGACGTCACTCCAGCTCCGCCACAGACACAGCCGACACAAGCCGTTATGTCGTCGGAGCTTTGACTGTTGATACCCGGACGCGAGAAGTCACGCTCGGAGAAAAGGGCATCGAACTCACGCCCAAAGAGTTCGATGTCCTTGCCTATCTGGCGTCCGATCCAGGCACGGTGTTCAAACGAGAGACGCTCTTGAGCGATGTCTGGGATATCAATTGGTACGGAAGCACCAAAACGTTAGACGCGCACATCGCCTCAATCCGGCGAAAACTAGGGTCTCACGAATGGATTGAATCGGTGCGGGGCGTTGGCTTCCGCCTCGTAAACCCTGCATGAGGCGGATTTTTCTCCTTGCACTTCTCGGAGTAGGGCTTGTGGCCCTGCTCCTTTCAGATATTCCCTTCGGGTTTTATCTCTACCAAGTTGAGCGCGACCGACTGCTGACGCAGCTCCAGCGCGATGCCTTCATCCTCGGCGGCCGCGCCGAAGATGCCCTCGAAAACCCATCGGATCAGGCCTTTGACGAGTCCCGCGCCTTAGCGATTGCCTACCGCGAGGAAGGTGGGGCACGAGTGGTCATTGTGGATGGTGGCGGGACAGCGGTGGTGACCAACGATCAAGACGACTCGCGAGAAGGCTTGGACTACGGCTCGAGGCCAGAAATCGCGGAAGCTCTCGCCGGCCGCGTCGCCACCGGGCAACGCTTTTCCGAGACCCTCGGGATTGAGCTTGTGTATGTGGCCGTCCCGGTGTACAGCGGGAGCAGCGTGGTCGGTGCGGTCCGTCTGACCTTTGATGAACAAGCCATCGATGACGCCGTCTCGCAACAGATGTGGGGTGTCTATCTTGTTGCCCTGATCACATTGGCCTTTGCCACGGCACTTGCGGTCGTGCTGTCCCGGATTCTCTCCCGCAACTTGCTCGGGCTCGGAAATGTGGCCGCGCGACTGTCCTCGGGTGACTTGAGCGCTCGTGCAGAAGAACCGAATGGCCCGAAGGAAATTACCCAGCTCGCGGCAGGCTTCAACGCAATGGCCGGGCGACTAGAAAGCTTGATTAACGAGCAGAAAGCCTTCGCGGCAGATGCCTCTCACCAGTTACGTACCCCACTCACCGCGCTTCAATTGCGGGTGGAGCGGCTGCGAGAGTCCGTGGCGGACGGGTCTGCTACAGCGGCAAAATTTGACGAGATCGAAGAAGAAATTCAGCGAATGCGTCGACTCATTGAGGGTTTGCTCGCGCTGGGCCGGGCCAGTGTGGACGACCTGGAGCGAGTGACCCAAGACATTGCACAGATTGTGAGGGAGCGAGTCGAGAATTGGGAACCCTTGGCCACCGAACAGGGTGTTCAGGTCACCGCCTCTATTCCGTCATCGGTAACGGTTCTCGCAGTCCCAACTGCCATCGAGCAGATTGTCGACAACTATGTCGATAACGCCCTGTCTCTCATGCCAGAGGGAGGGGAACTCACAGTGAGGGTCGAACACCGTGACAGTCGGGCAGTGCTCACCGTGTCCGACACCGGGCCCGGCATAGACGAAGAACAGGCATCACGAGCATTCGACCGCTTCTGGCGCGGCAGTGCCACTCATCAGGGAACTGGCCTGGGTTTGGCGATTGTGCGCCAGTTGGCAGAGTCAAGTCATGCCACTGTTTCGCTGACTCCCCGCGCGGGAGGCGGCACGGACGCGACCGCCTCATTCGAGACTGCCAAGAGTCAGTAGGAACGACAAAGGGGGCGACAGTGTCGCCCCCTTCATCGTCTTTTGAGACTTTAGAAGTCCATTCCGCCCGACGGGTCACCAGCAGGGGCCGGAGCTGGGGGCTCGGGCTTGTCGGCAACAACCGCTTCGGTGGTAAGGAACAGTCCGGCAATCGAACCAGCGTTCAGCAGGGCTGAGCGAGT
>CAJXYC010000031.1 GCA_913063365.1 uncultured Cellulomonadaceae bacterium | reverse complement strand
GGCATTGAGGCACGTGTCGTGGCGAAGCACACAGAGGTTGCAGAAACGGACGAGCCGAGCATTGTGGACCTAATCGCCGATGGACAGGTCGACATTGTCATCAACACCCCACGAGGACGAAGCGCGCGTGCGGACGGGTACGAAATCCGGACCGCCACGGTCGCAGCCGATAAAGCACTATTTACGACAGTGGGTCAACTGGGAGCGGCTGTGGTGTCGCTCGAAGAGCGTCCTGATGTCCCCGCCGTCACAAGCCTCCAGGAGTATGGACTGATGCGTGAGGAGCACGGCGGTGACTGAGGCATCCATTGGCACGCGGGTACTGGAGGCACAGGCGACGCAGGCAACGCTCTGCGTGGGTATCGACCCTCACGCGGCAACTCTCGATTCATGGGGACTCCCCGATGACGCGAGCGGTGCGGAGAGCTTCGGCAAGGCACTGCGTGACGCAGTGATCGCCGCCGGTGTGAGTGTCGTGAAACCGCAGGTGGCCCTCTTTGAGCGGATGGGTCTTTCTGGTCTGCGCGTGCTCTCACAGCTCATGTCGGAGCTGCGAGAAGCAGGTATCGGTGTCATCGCGGATGTGAAGCGAGGTGATATCGGGTCTAGCCTCCAGGGCTATGCCGACGCCTGGCTCCGACCAGGAAGCGACTTTGAAGCAGACGCCATGACCGCAGTGGCCTATCAAGGATTGGGTTCACTGCGACCAGCCTTTGACCTCGCCGCCGAGAATGGAAAAACCGTCTTTGTCCTGTCGGCAACCTCTAACCCTGAGGGGGCCGATATTCAACAGGCCACCACGGACTCGGGGAATACGGTTGCTGGCGAGATACTGACTGGCGCCCAGGCGCTCGTGGGAGCTAGCCCGACCAGCAGGGGAAGTGTCGGCGTTGTCATCGGTGCCACTGTGAATCACACCACATGGGGAATAGACGCGGAAGCCGCGCCGGATATTCCGATCTTGGCACCTGGTTTCGGCCACCAAGGAGTCAGCATCGAACAGGCTCCACGTTTGTTCGGCACGGCGCTCGGTCGCGTCTTTGTGACCGCCTCGAGGAGTGTGGCTGGCGACTCGCTGGAGGGCCTGGACACGCGGATGACTGAGCATCTAAAGGCTGTGGCCGATGCCACCGTTTGAGCCGGCAGACGCCGCACAACGCAGCGTGGAGCGGCGAAAGGCTCGCGCCGAATTAAAAGGACAGCTCTCCAGGCTCGAGCGCGACGTTGTCACCACTTTTGATGAGGCAGAAAACACCTCTGACCCGATTCTGGCGGGCCTACGAGTGGACTGGTTCCTCCGCTCATTGCCGGGTGTTGGGCCCACAAAGGCCACCCGAATTCTGGACCGCCACGGCATCAACCCCCGCGCCACCCTCGGTGGATTGCGGGCGAAACAGCGGGCAGCATTGCGCAATGAGGTGGTTCGTCTCGCCGAGCGAATACAGCCCGCCTCCAGGCAGGGAATTGTGGTGGTCATCGCCGGTCCCACGGCGGTCGGAAAGCACACCGTGATTGAGCGCGTCCGCGAAATTCGACCGGATATTGCGATGAGTGTGTCGGCCACCACACGCCAGGCACGGCCAGGGGAACACGACGGCGAGGATTACTTCTTTGTCTCTGACCAAGAATTTGACCGCTTGGTTCGAGAAGGGGAGCTCCTGGAGTGGGCCGTGGTCCACGGTGCTCATCGCTATGGAACACCGAGAGACGCAGTACTGAAGCAGAAAAGCGCCGGGAAGACAGTGTTTTTGGAAATTGATGTCCAAGGCGCCCGCCAAATCCGAGAGTCAGGCATTGAGGCGCTCTTTGTGTTCATTGCGCCCCCCACATTCGACGCCCTGGCAGAGAGGCTGGAGTCCCGCGGCACAGAAGATGACGCAGAGCGGCAACGCCGTCTCGCCACCGCCGTGGAGGAGCTTGGCGCCAGAACAGAGTTTGACGTGGTGGTCGTGAACGACGTCGTCGAAACCGCCGCCCGAGAAGTCGTAGACTTACTCGAGGCCTACACACCCCGAGGAGACTAATGCTGCACCACCGTGGAATCATCGACCCGCCCATCGACGAGCTGATGGAGAAGGTGGATTCGAAGTACCAGCTGGTGATTTTCGCTGCCAAGCGTGCCCGCCAAATCAACTCCTACTACTCCGATCTGGGCGAGGGAAGCCTTTACGAGCACGTCGGCCCCCTCGTGCCCTCGACAGTGGACGAAAAACCACTGTCAATCGCATTGCGGGAGATTCACGAGGACAAGCTCGTGATGACGCCGCTCCAGGGATAGCCAGATGACCGCTCGACATAGCGAGTCGAGCTTGCGGGTGGTCCTCGGTGTCACCGGCGGTATCGCCGCCTACAAAGCTGTCCAGATCGCACGAAGCCTGGTTACCAAAGGTCATCAGGTCACGGTGATTCCGACCGCTTCTGCGCTGAAATTCGTTGGTCGTCCGACCTGGGAGGCGATCAGCCGCTCGGATGTGCCGGTTGATCTGTTTGACGGAGTCGCGGAAGTGACCCACGTCGCACTCGGTCAACAGGCCGATTTGGTCATCGTTGCCCCCGCCACGGCTAATTTCTTGGCTCACTACGCACACGGCACCGCAGAGGACCTGCTCGGGACAACGCTGCTGGCCACAACCGCTCCCGTTGTGCTGGCACCCGCCATGCACACCGAAATGTGGGAAAACCCGGCAACGACGGAAAATCTGGCCGCGTTGGTAGCGAGGGGTATTCACGTGATTGGCCCGGAGGCGGGTCCGTTGACCGGCACAGACTCCGGTCCTGGCCGGATGTCCGAACCAGAAGACATCGTTGATTACGCGCTGTCGGTCGTGGGGCCCAGGCCACTTGCCGGTCAGAAAGTGTTGATTTCTGCCGGCGGCACGAGGGAGCCCATCGATCCCGTGCGATTTATCGGCAACCGCTCAACCGGTGCAATGGGAGTGGCGCTGGCGCAGGCAGCAGCGAGCCTCGGCGCCGAGGTGACGCTCGTGCATGGTGCGCTGGAAGTGACGCCCCCGCGGGGAGTGGAATGTGTGTTTGCGCCCACCGCGGCCGACATGCACACAGAAATGACTGCTCGGTTTCCTGACTCGAGCATTGCCATCATGGCGGCTGCCGTCGCCGACTGGTCGGTCGAGCCTGCCGCGGAGAAGCTCACGAAAGACGAGGCCGGCTCTTGGCCGGAGATGGCCCAGACACCCGATATCGCCGCGGAATTAGGCGCGTCCAAGACCGCGGAACAGCGTCTGGTGGTGTTTGCCGCGGAGACCACAGCCGACGATGAAGAACTGTTAGCGAGGGCGCGGGCGAAAATGCAGAGCAAATCTGCCGACGTGGTCGTCGCCAACAGGGTGGGTGAGCAGGTAGGCTTTGGGCAGACAGACACCGCTGTGTGGATTGTGCAGCGCTCCGGAGCCCCGGTTCTGTCGACTGGTTCGAAGCTGACCGTCGCGGGGCACCTGTTCGATGTCCTGCTTTCCCCCTAAGGACTCGATATGCGCTACTTCACCTCAGAATCGGTGACTGAAGGTCACCCAGACAAGATGTGCGACCAGATTTCTGACTCGATTCTGGACGCTTACCTCGCCCAAGATCCCATGTCCCGAGTGGCCGTCGAGGCGCTGACCACCACGGGTCTTGTCCACGTTGCCGGTGAGGTGAGCTCCACGGCCAAGATCGACGTCGAACACATCGCACGGGAGCGCGTCCGCAGTATTGGCTATACCGACGAGGACTACGGCATCAATGCCGAAACCATGGGCGTGATTGTGTCCCTCGGTCAGCAGTCTCCCGATATTGCCGATGGAGTGAACAACTCCTTGCAGGCACGCGAAGGCGCGGCATCGGACGAGTTTGATTCCTTGGGCGCAGGTGACCAAGGCCTGATGTTTGGCTATGCCACCAACGAAAACGACGCCTATATGCCGATGTCGTTGTGGATGGCTCACCGTTTCGCGCAGCGTCTTGCCGAGGCTCGAAAAGACGGCACGGTCGACTATCTCCGTCCAGACGGCAAAACGCAGGTGACTCTCGGCCTCGACGGTCGCACCCCAGTGGAACTGAACACCCTCGTGATCTCGACCCAGCACCACCCGGGAGTGGATAAGAAACAGCTCGCCGCCGACCTGCACACCCATGTCGTGGACCCGGTGATGGAGATGGTGTCTCTCAAGGCAGATGACGCCAGATTCTTGTTCAACCCCAGCGGCGAGTTTGTTCTTGGTGGCCCCCAGGGTGACGCAGGACTGACCGGTCGGAAAATCATCGTCGACACCTACGGCGGCGCTGCCCGGCATGGTGGAGGCGCCTTCAGTGGCAAAGACCCGACAAAGGTTGACCGCTCTGCCGCCTACGCCCTGCGCTGGGTCGCAAAGAACGTGGTGGCCGCAGGCCTCGCCGATATCGCCGAAATTCAGGTGGCCTACGCCATTGGCTCCGCCCACCCGGTCGGTATCTTTGTCGAAACCTTTGGAACCGAGAAAGTGGAGACCGACAAGATTGAGCGCGCCATCAGTGAGGTCTTCGACCTTCGCCCTGCCGCGATTATCGACAGTCTCCAGCTCCGCACGACCAAATACGTACCGACAGCCACCTACGGCCACTTTGGGCGCCTTGACCTCGACCTTCCGTGGGAGCGGACAGATCGGGTCGAGCAGCTTCTCTCCGCGAGCAAGTAATGGCTAAGCGCCCGGTTGCCCGGGTGCTTCCCGAGTCGCGGCTTCCACAGCTGGACCGCGTGTTCGACTATGTGGTCCCCGACGGCATGGACGCACCCGTGGGGTGTCGCGTCAAAGTGCCGATCGGGCGATCGGCCAAGCTCCACACCGGTTTTGTTCTCGAGCGCCTTGAATCCAGTGATTTTGGGGGTGAGCTTTCCCCCATCGACCAGGTGCTCTCACCGGTGTCGGTGCTGACCGACGAGGTGTTGGAGAGTGCAAAGGCTCTTGCCAAGCGTCAAGCCGGGGGAGTGGCGGATGTGCTGCGCCTTGCCATCCCCCCACGAGCGGTACGGGTGGAAAAGAAATGGCTGGAGGCCACCAGAGAGGCACCCATAATTCCCTCCCCGCCAGCGGCCCCCGAGGCAATGTCATCAGCGGATTGGGAGCGATTGAGCCGTCCCGGCGAGAAGACCGTGTGGCATCTCCGGCATGGAGTCGCTGGTTCCACCCCCCACGGTTACGCTGACATCGCCGCTCTGGCCACCGAACACCTTGCCCATGAGCGAAGCGTGATTCTTGTTGTCCCGGACTGGCGGGATATCTCGCTGATGGAGCAGGCCCTGCTGTCCCATTTGCAGGAGGAACACCTGGTGGTGTTCTCCTCGGAGCTCACGCCCTCAGAGCATTACGCCAGGCACCTGCAGTGTCTCGAGGGCAGGCCAGTGGTCGTGCTGGGGTCACGGCACGCCGTGTACGCGCCGGTGTCTCAATTGGGGGCCATCGTGGTGGTCTCCGACGGCGACGATGCACACCGTGAGCCCCTTGCGCCCTATCCACACACCCGAGATGTGGCCCTTATTCGTGCCGAGCAGACGGGGTGCAGCGTGGTGCTGGCTGGTTGGACACCCAGCATCGAAGCGGTTCGATTCATCGAAATGGGTTATTTCGGTGAAACCCGCGTCAGCATGAGTAGCCGACCACGCGTTTTCCCGACCCGGTTGGCCCTTCATGGGTCGGATGACCCGGCGCCTGGCCGCTTACCGTCTGCCGCGTTTGCTGCCGCTAAGGAAGCGCTTCGCACCGGCCCTGTTCTGGTGCAGGTTTTTCGGGCGGGCTTTGCACCGGGACTTGTCTGCACGGACTGCGGCGCACGGGCTCGATGCAGCGAGTGCGGGGGGCCGCTGGCGCAAAGCGATGCTGGATCGCCAGCAAGCTGTGCCTGGTGTCAGCACCTCCATGCGCGTTTTCACTGCGCTGAGTGCCGAGGGGGTGCTGTGCGCCCGTCAGGTCAGGGTGTGGGCCGAACCGTCACCGAGCTCGGAAAAGCTTTTCCTGGAGTGCCTGTTGTCCGGGCAGACGGTGAACACCGGTTGGCGACGGTCCCTGGAAAACCAGCGTTGGTTGTCGCGACGAGGGGCGCCGAGCCGGTCGCCGACGGCGGATATCACGCCGCCCTCTTGCTCGATGGTGCGGCGATGTTGCAGCGGAGCTCGCTGGATGTCTTGGAAGAGACCTTGTCTGGCTGGGAATGGGCCGTCTCTCTGCTGAAACACGACGCGGTTGCGTATTTGACGGATATCGATGGACCGGTTGCGACGGCCTGCGCAGCGGGAACCGGTGTTTCCCTGCTTTCAGACGAGCTTCGGGAGCGGACAAGCCTTCGGTTGCCACCAGCGGTTCGCATTGCGGCGATTGAGGGGCCAGCGGCCGTGGTTGAGGAACTGGTTCGGGACGTATCGACACACGATGGAGTCGATTCGCTTGGTCGCAGTCGCCTCGAGGGCACGGCCGTGCGGGAGATTGTGCGAATGCCCTACCGAATCGCCCCTGAAGTCGCGGAATTGCTGAGGGCTGCCGTAGTGCGTGATGCCCTATCTGGGCGCCGTGGTGCCCGTCTACGGGTTCGAATGGACGACACCCGCGCCCTCGACCAGTTAGCGGATGGCGCTTTGTAGTCTGGCTCTATGCGGGTCGTGGTGGCGGGAAGTCCAGATGTCGCTGTCGTTACCCTCAACGCGTTGATGAGGATGAATCATCCCGAGATTGACATCGTCGGGGTGATCTCCCAACCAGCCCGCCCGGTCGGACGAAAAAGGGTTCTGACCCCCACTCCTTTGGCCGAGGCAGCCGAGGCCTACGGACTTTCCTGTGCCACACCAGACGACGCTGCGGGCCTTGTCGAGGCGCTTCGAGAGTTTGATCCTGACCTCGCCGTTGCGGTGGCCTACGGCCGGCTTATCGGTGCTGAAGCACGGGCCATTCCTCGCCTTGGCTGGTGGAATGTGCACTACTCGCTTCTTCCCCACTACCGCGGAGCGACCCCCGTGCAGCATGCCCTTCTGGCAGGCGACAGACGGACTGGAGTGACGATTTTCCAGATTGATGAGGGTCTCGACACCGGCCCGATTCTTGCCAGAAAAGAACACGCCATCGAGCCTTTTCTCCACTCTGGGCAGTTGCTCTCGCAGCTGGCTGAGGTGGGGGCAGCATTGTTGATGGAGACCCTCGTGCAGGCAGCCGAGGGCTCGCTGTCGAAGGCTCCTCAGGGTGGCCAGGCGAGCATGGCGCCGAAACTTGGTCGAGACGCCGGCCTGCTTGACTTCACCGAGCCCGTCAGTCAAGTGTTCAGGCGCTGGCAGGCGGTCACCCCCGAGCCTGGAGCTTTCACCACGATTCACGGGAAAGACACTCAGCTCGCGATTCTTCGTGCACGCCCCGCGCCAGAGGTGGTGGAGCTTGGACCCGGAGAAGTCCGGGCGGTGGACGGACGTGTGCTGATTGGCTGCGCGCGAGGCGCGCTCGAAGTGACTGATGTTCAGCCGGCTGGGAAGAAGCCGATGAGCGCCGCAGATTGGCTTCGAGGAGCAGGCCCGGACGTGATCTGTGGCGGGTAGTGATAGCGCCCGGAGGCTTGCGTGGGAATTACTTCGGGTGGTGTGGCAGGAAGGCGCCTACGCCAATCTCGCCTGGCCAACTCTTCTGGGAGAGAGCAACTTAGAGGGCCCGGACCGCGGTTTTGCCACTGAACTGGCCTACGGCAGCCTCCGGCACTGGGGTCAGTGGGGCCGTGTCCTCGAGCAAGCAGGCGGGCGCTCGGAAGACTCGACGGATCCAGAAGTGTGGTGGGTTCTTGTGCTCGGGGTGCACCAGCTCCTGGCCCTGGAAACCCCCGCCCACGCGGCTGTCAATGAATCGGTCGAGCTGTGCAAGAAAGTGGGAAAGAAGAGCGCAACGGGCCTGGTCAATGCCGTACTGCGCAAGGTCGCGGCGCATTCCCAGTCTGAGTGGCTGGAGATCCTCGCCTCGGGGGTCGACGACCCTGTCGAAAAAGACGCAGTGCGAGGTGCACATCCGGAGTGGGTGGCAAGGCTCCTTCTGGAGTCGCTCGAGCGCGAGGGTCGCGGAGGAGACCTTGCGGCGCTTCTCGCGGCCCACAACGCGCCCGCGCGGGTGACGCTGGCGGTACTAGACGGTGAGCCAGAAGAGCCACGAACACCTTTTTCTCCACTCGGTGAATATCTAGACGGTGTGCCGGGCGATGATTCGCGAGTGCGATCGGGCGCGGCCAGGGTGCAGGATGAGGGTTCTCAGCTCGCCGCGCTCGTGGCCACTGGTCTGGGGTTGCCACACGATGCGGCCGTGGTGGATGCCTGTGCCGGACCGGGCGGTAAGACCGCTGTCCTGGGAACGTACTTTTCCCACGTCACCGCGCTGGAGCAGCACGAACACCGCTCGGCGTTGGTCCGACAGGCCGTGCGACACCAGCAACACCCCGCGCAGGTGCACACGGTGGATGCTGTCGAGTATTTCCAGGCCCACCAGGCGGAAGCGGATCTTGTGGTGCTAGACGCCCCGTGCCTCGGCTTGGGGGCGCTTCGACGTCGACCTGAAGCTCGCTGGACAAAGCAACAAGATGACCTCACGGATCTCGTGCGCACTCAGAGAGAACTGCTTGCGGCCGCGATCTCCGGCCTCCGACCAGGGGGGTATTGCGTGTACATCACCTGTTCGCCGGTGGTGGCAGAGACAACTGAGCAGATGGCTTGGATTTGCCAAGAAGTGCCGGAGCTCAAGGTAGTGCCGACCGGACCGATTCTTGACTCGATTGCCAGGGTGCCGGTGCCGGATGCGTCGGTCGGAAGCGCCGTCCAGCTCTGGCCAGACCGTCACGGCACCGACGCCATGTTTATTCAGGTGCTCCAGCTCCAGGCCTAAACTGGGCAGGTGGAGATGCGTATTAACCCGAGTGTTCTCTCCGCGGATTTTGTGAACATGGAAGCCGCACTCCAGTCGATTTCCACCGCTGACGCCGTCCATGTCGACGTGATGGATTACCACTTTGTGCCAAACCTCACATTCGGGCCTCAAATGGTCACCCGGATTCAAGAAGTCAGTCCCGTGCCTCTGGATGTCCATTTGATGATTGAGAACCCCGATCGTTGGGCAGTGGATTTTGCGAAGACAGGCGCAGAATGCGTGACCTTCCACGTGGAAGCCACCGATAACCCCGAGGGGGTGCTGGATCAGCTGGAAGAGCTAGGGACCAAGACGGGGATTTCGGTGAAGCCTGGAACCCCCATTGAGCCGTATTTGCCGCTAATCAATCGCGTGGACCAAGTACTGGTGATGACCGTGGAGCCAGGGTTTGGTGGACAGTCATTTATGGCAGATGTCCTGCCGAAAGTCGAAGCTGTGGCCCGTGAAGCAGAGCGCCTGGGCCGGGAAATCTGGATTCAGGTGGATGGGGGAGTAGCCCCCGACACCATTGGGCTCGCAGCCAAGGCCGGTGCCAACACCTTTGTGGCAGGGAGCAGCGTGTTTAAGCCGGGTGTTGACCCGGCTGCCGCCATTGCGGAGCTTCGGGAGAAGGCGATGGAGGCCAGCCGGTAGCCTGGAGGGGTGAAAACCTTCGACGAGTTGTACCGGGAAGTCCACATCCGGTCTTTGGAGAAGCCAGAAGGCTCAAAGACCGCGGAATTGCTGGACGCGGGCGTGCACGCCATTGGCAAGAAAATCGTCGAAGAAGCCGCCGAGGTGTGGATGGCGGCCGAGTACGAGTCAGAAGAGGAGCTGTCTGAGGAGATCGCTCAACTGCTCTACCACCTTCAGGTGCTGATGGTGGCGAAAGGTCTGACTCTTGAGGATGTGTATCGGGCGCTATGAGTACAACACCCCTGCGGGTGGCCGTTCCGAATAAAGGAACCCTCAGTGACGCCGCCGTCGACATGCTGGTCGAAGCCGGGTACGCCGGTCGGCCAGACAGCCGTGCGCTCAGTGTCCCCGATGAGAAAAACGGCGTCGAGTTTTACTTTCTGCGCCCGCGAGACATCGCCACCTATGTCGGCCAGGGCGCTCTCGATGTGGGCATTACCGGACGGGACCTCCTGCTCGACTCGGATGCTCCTGCACGCGAGGTTCAGGCACTGGACTTTGGCTTTTCGACCTTCCGCTTCGCCGGCCCTCCAGGGATGGCATTGGAGGACCTCTCCGGCAAAACAGTGGCAACCAGCTATCCGCACCTTGTCGGAACATTTCTGACCAATCACGGTGTTGATGCCGAAACGGTTCGTCTCGACGGTGCCGTGGAATCGGCGGTTCGTTTGGGTGTGGCCGATGCGGTGGCAGATGTGGTCTCGACCGGGCGGACACTTAAGTCCCAAGGGCTGGAAATTTTTGGCCCGGTCATTCTCGAATCTGAGGCCCTGCTTATTGCCGGACCAGAGAGCCCCCCAGGTATTGACACCCTCCAGCAACGTCTGCAGGGTGTGTTGGTCGCCAGGCAATACGTGCTGATGGATTACGACCTGCCGGCGTCGCTTCTGGAGCAAGCCACCGCCATCTCTCCTGGAATCGAGTCCCCCACGGTCTCGCCGCTGCAGGATTCAAATTGGGTGGCGGTACGGGCCATGGTTCCTCGGGGAGACCAGCAAGAGGTGATGGATCGGCTGTATGCCCTAGGCGCCAGGGCGATCCTTGTGTCGTCGATTCACGCGGCTCGAATCTAGTGAGCCTCGCGACACGGGTCATTCCCTGTCTGGATGTCGATGCTGGACGGGTTGTCAAAGGCGTCAACTTCCAGGACCTGGAAGACCAAGGCGACCCCGTCGAGCTCGCCACCCGCTACGGAGCAGAAGGCGCCGACGAAATCACGTTTCTCGACGTCACGGCCACCGTGGATGGGAGGGCCACCACCCTCGAGATAGTTCGGCGCACGGCAGAGACGCTCTTTATTCCGCTCACCGTGGGTGGTGGAATCCGGACGGCCGACGATGTGGCGGTTCTGCTGGAGCACGGTGCGGACAAGATCAGCGTGAATTCCGCGGCGATTGCCCGTCCCGAACTACTTGACGACATCGCTAGGCGCTTTGGTTCTCAGGTCTGTGTGGTCTCGTTAGACGTACAAGCTGATGCGTCGCAGCCGTCTGGCTATGTGGTGACGACTCACGGCGGACGAACATCGGCCGAGCTCGATGCGCTTGAGTGGGCCAGAGAGTCGGTGAACCGGGGGGCAGGAGAAGTGTTGCTCAATTCCATCGACGCAGACGGCACCACCGAAGGCTTCGATATCCCCATGATTCGCGCCGTCCGAGAGGTCGCCTCTGTGCCACTGATCGCCTCTGGAGGTGCCGGCACGTTGGAGCATTTCGCCCCTGCTGTTCAGGCCGGCGCCGACGCCGTCCTCGCCGCGTCGGTGTTTCACCAGGGACGGCTTGGCATTTCAGAGGTCAAAGAGGCCCTGTCCCACGCAGGGATGGTGGTCCGATGAGCGCTCCGGAGATCTTGGGCGATATCCCAGACGGCGTGAACTTCAACGACCAAGGACTGGTTCCTGCCATCGTGCAGGACGCCACGAGTAATGCGGTGTTGATGTTGGCCTGGATGAACAGGGAAGCGATTGAGCGGACCCTGTCGGAAGGCCGGGTCACCTATTTCTCGCGCTCGAGACAGGAGCTCTGGCGCAAAGGCGACACGAGCGGCAATGTCCAGCGGGCGACGTCCGTGGCGCTGGACTGCGACGGTGACACGTTGCTAATTCGTGTCGACCAAACAGGGCCCGCCTGTCACACCGGGGCGGCAACGTGTTTTGAGGGGTCAGACCAGTGAGTACCACCTCCCAGGAGGAGTTTCTCGCCCTCGGGCGCACAAGCCCCGTGACGCCGGTGGTGAGGACGCTTTTTGCCGATAGCGAGACCCCTATGGGGCTCTACCGCAAACTCTCCGGAGGCCCGGGATCGTTTCTGCTCGAATCGGCCGACCAGGCGGGAAAGTGGTCCAGATACTCATTCATCGGGGTGGCCTGCCACGGGCTGCTCAGCTCGCAGAATGACACCGCTTTCTGGGACAGCATGGGCATGTCCGCCGAAGACGCCTTCGGAGGTGACATTCCCACCGCCACCCTCGACGCGCTAGACGCCCTCGACACCCGCTGGCGGACAGACTCCATCCCGGGGCTTCCGCCCTTCATTGGTGGCCTCGTGGGGTATGTGGCGTGGGATGCAATCCGGGAATTGGAGTCACTTCCCGAACCCCCCGCGACCGTGCATCCCGTGCCGCGGTTGTCGATGGCACTGGTGCGAGACCTGGCCATCATTGACCATCACTCCTCTGACGTCATCCTCGTCTCCCTGGTGCACTCCCACGATCCAGTGACGGAAGAGGACTATCGACAGGCGGTGGAACGAGTCGAGGGCATGCACCAGGCTCTGCGGGAGCCCACTGCGTCCACCCTGTCGACCAGGCACGATCCAGATATTCCTGCGCCGGCGTCAAACATGACGAAAGAGACCTTCTTGACGATGGTGGATACGGCCAAAAAGCACGTCGCGGATGGCGATGTGTTCCAGGTGGTCTTGTCACAACG
>CAJXYC010000030.1 GCA_913063365.1 uncultured Cellulomonadaceae bacterium | reverse complement strand
ACTCCCACGATCCGGTGACGGAAGAGGACTATCGACTGGCGGTGGAACGAGTCGAGGGCATGCACCAGGCTCTGCGGGAGCCCACTGCGTCCACCCTGTCGACCAGGCACGAGCCAGATATTCCTGCGCCGGCGTCAAACATGGCGAAAAAGACATTTATGGCGATGGTGGATACGGCCAAAAAGCACGTCGCGGACGGTGATGTGTTCCAGGTGGTCTTGTCCCAACGGTTTGACACAGAAGTGACGGCCAGCGCGCTCGAGGTCTATCGAGTGCTGCGTGCCCTGAATCCCAGTCCGTATATGTATTTGCTCGAATGTCGAGGGGTGGACGGGGTTCCATTCCACGTTGTGGGCTCGTCACCGGAAGCTCTGGTGACCGTGAAAAACAAGCGGGTCTACAGCCACCCCATTGCCGGCTCAAGACCCCGGGGCGCCACACCCGACGAAGATCAGCAGATTGCCCAGGAACTCCTGGCCGACAAGAAAGAACAAGCCGAGCACCTGATGCTGGTGGACCTGGCCAGGAACGACCTGTCCAAAGTCTGTGTCTCAGGCAGTGTCGACGTGACGGAATTTATGGAAATTGAACGCTTTAGCCACATCATGCATCTGGTGAGCTCGGTAGAGGGCGACCTTGTCGACCAGAAATCACCGGTTGATGTCTTACGGGCCACCTTCCCCGCCGGCACTCTGTCTGGTGCTCCCAAGCCACGCGCGTTGGAGATCATCGACGACTTAGAACCTGAGCGCCGTGGGGTGTACGGGGGAGTGGTCGGCTACTTCTCACACACGGGAGATGCGGACGTCGCTATCGCCATTCGCACCGTCTGGATGCGCGATGGCATCGCCACAGTGCAAGCAGGTGCCGGCATCGTGGCGGATTCTGATCCTGAGAGTGAATACCAGGAGACCCTGCACAAAGCAGCCGCACCGCTTCGCGCTGTCCACATCGCAAACGCGTTAGAGCCCGATGCCTCTTAAGCCCGTTTGGCGCCACTATCTGGTGGCGTTGGCATTGGTTTTGGGGTTGGTGTCGGCGGAGGCGCCGTGGTTATCGGTTGCCGTTCCCACCGGTGCGACCGGACAAGCAGGGTGGTCGGGCGTCGCTCCTGCTTCCTTCAGCTTGGCACTGGCGGCGGTGGCCGCCTGGGGGGCCAGCTTGCTGACCCCGTCACGAGTCACCCGAGTGCTGGGGGGAGCGCAGCTGCTGCTGGCCACCGGGTCCGCAGCGGCCCTGGCCAAGGCGCTTGTGAATGCGAGTGATGTGGTGAGGTCACTGGCCAATGAGGCCTCGGGAGTGATTGGCGCGTTCTCGGTGGCCGACACCGCTGCGGACTGGTCTGCGGGATGGATTGCCGCCTCCTCGGTGGCGATTGTGGCGGTAGGCCTGTCGGGAATCACTGCGATTGTGGCTCCAGGCGGCAAGAAGAAGTCGCAGAAATATGACCGGCCCGAACAGCGCGTGGATGTGGATCCGTGGGATGCGCTTAGCGACGGAGACGACCCCACCGAACGGTAGACTGGGGGCAGTCGTTGGAGGGAAGCCAGATGAGTATGCAGCAAGAACCCGGTCACGGACATTCACCGGCCGCCTGGACCGCGGTCATCGTCTCTATTGCTGGACTAAGCGTCGCGACAATGGCCCTCTTTCTGGAACTGATGGTCGTGTTCTACATCGGACTCGCCGTGTTTGTTGGGGGCCTGTTGATGGGTCCGCTGCTCGCGGCAATGGGCTACGGAGTGCACGGCCCGAAATGGCAACCGAAGGACCCGCACTAGGTGCTACACGACCTCACTGAGGGCGCGTTAGAAGATGCCAAGGCACGGCAACACGTTGTCCCGCTATCTGAATTAGAGGCGCGTGCGCGGGCGGCGAGGCCGGTGCGTGGTTTCCCACCCGCAGACCTCGATGGCGTGGGAGTCATCGCGGAAATTAAACGCAAAAGCCCGTCAAAAGGTGAATTAGCCGACATTCCTGATCCGGTCTGGTTAGCCCGAGAATACGAGAGCGGCGGAGCGACGGCGATTAGTGTCCTCACCGAAGGACGCCGCTTTGGAGGATCACTGGAGGATCTCCAGGCTGTCTCCGACGCTGTGGGAATTCCTGTTCTGCGCAAGGACTTCATCAGTGACCCGTATCAGGTCGTGGAGGCACGGGCGTATGGTGCGGACATCATTCTGCTGATCATGGCTGCATTGGACGACGACACAGTGAACCAGCTCGCCACACTCGCCCAGTCGTGGGGGATGGCGGTACTGGTCGAAGTGCACTCGGCTGACGAGCTTGCGAGGGCCCTGGCTCTTGGAGCGAGTGTGATTGGTGTGAACGCCCGCGACCTCACCACCTTCGAGACTGACAAGGCGCTGTTTGGCACCCTGCGAGGACAGATTCCAGACGGAGTCTTTGTCATCGCCGAGTCAGCGGTGTCCCACGCAGACGATGTGTCTAAGTACCGTGAGCAAGGAGCTGACGCCGTGTTGGTCGGTGAAGCCCTTGTTACCGGGGAAAATCCTCAGGAGACCGTGAGAGAGTATCGCCACGCATGACAGCTCTACGTGACGCCATTGGCCCCTATTACGGCGGATTCGGCGGACGATATGTCCCCGAATCCCTCATTGCTGCGCTCGATGAACTGGAAGCGGCCTATCTCTCTGCACGACAGGACCCGGAGTTTCAACAGGAACTTGCCCGCCTGCACCGTGATTACACCGGGCGGCCGTCAATTATTACCGAGGCCACACGCTATTCCGAATACTGCGGTGGGGCGCGAATTTTCCTCAAACGAGAAGACCTGAACCACACCGGGTCGCACAAAATCAATAACGTCATCGGCCAAGCGCTGTTGGCCAAACGAATCGGAAAGACCCGGATCATTGCCGAAACCGGGGCTGGTCAGCACGGGGTGGCAAGTGCCACGGCGGCCGCCCTCCTGGGGCTGGACTGCGTGGTCTACATGGGAGAAGTCGACACCGAGCGTCAAGCGCTGAATGTGGCCAGGATGAACCTCCTCGGTGCAGAGGTTGTCGCTGTGAAGACAGGATCCAGGACGCTGAAGGACGCGATTAATGACGCCATGCGCGACTGGGTCTCGAACGTGGACACCACGCACTACTTGCTGGGGACAGTCGCAGGTCCGCACCCGTTCCCCCTTATTGTGAGAGATTTCCACTCGGTCATCGGGACAGAGGCCAGAGAACAGATGCTGGAGCTCACCGGGCGCCTGCCAGACGCGGTCACGGCCTGTATTGGTGGGGGCAGCAACGCCATGGGAATCTTCCACGCCTTCCTTGACGATGAGAATGTGCGTCTTGTGGGCTACGAGGCTGGTGGTGACGGCGTCGACACGCCCCACCACGCAGCAACCCTCGTTCAGGGGCGTGCGGGCGTCCTCCACGGTGCGAGGAGCCTTGTGTTGCAGGACGAAGACGGCCAGACCATCGAATCCCACTCGATTTCGGCCGGATTGGACTATCCCGGTGTCGGTCCGGAGCACGCCTGGCTGCAGTCCATTGGCCGCACTGAGTACCAAGCGGTCACCGACGATGAGGCGATGCAAGCAATGCGTCGTCTGTCGCAAACGGAAGGAATCATCCCGGCCATTGAGACCGCGCACGGCCTTGCGGGGACCGAGAAGCTCGGTCGAGAGCTGGGTCCCGAGGCGCATATTTTGGTGAACTTGAGCGGGCGCGGGGACAAAGATATGGAAACGGCTGCCAGGTATTTCGGCCTGATCGGCTCGGATCAGTCGCAATGAGCGCGCCAAGTGTCGCCGAGAAGATTGCTGAGGGGCGTGCCTCAGGTCGCGGCACAGTTGTCGGCTACCTTCCCCTCGGTTTCCCGGATGTCGACACCAGCGTAGAAGCCGCCGTGGCGCTGGCCGACGAAGGTTTTGACGTCCTCGAGTTGGGAATTCCGTACTCCGATCCGGTGATGGACGGGCCAGTTATTTCCCGCGCCACACACCGGGCGCTGGACGGTGGGTTTCGGCTCAAACAGCTTTTTCCTGCTCTCAAACACATCACCGACCGGATCGATATTCCCGTTTTGGTTATGACCTACTGGAACCCCGTCGTGCAGTACGGGGTGGAGCGATTCACGAAGGATCTACTGGCCGCCGGTGGCAAGGGGCTCATCACGCCAGACCTCATTCCCGACGAGGCAGGGGAGTGGCTCGAAGTCTCCGAGGCCCTCGGTGCCGAACGGGTTTTTCTCGCGGCTCCCTCCTCGAGCGATGAACGCTTGCGGCGAGCTATCGAGGTGTCACGCGGTTTTGTCTACGCAGTGTCCACGATGGGCATCACCGGCGCACGCGAAGACGTCGACCAGGCTGCAAAAACACTTGTGTCCCGGCTACGGGAACAAGGTGCGGACAGTGTGTGCGTGGGATTGGGTATCAGCACGGGCGAGCAAGTCCAGGAAGTGTTGTCCTACGCCGACGGGGCCATCATTGGCTCGGCCCTGGTGAAAGCCCTCGACAACGGCGGGCTCGAGGAGCTTCGGTCTGTCGCCAGTGGCCTTACCCGACCGACCGAACTGCACGCCAGGTAGTCTGGCTAGCCGGTCCACCGAGGAGATTTATCGTGATGCTCTCGATTCCTAGCCCACCCGCGCAGTGGCGTTCGTTCAACATCGGCGAGTGGCTTCGCAGTCTCGGGCTGGAGTGGTTCGGTGTGAACCTCAGTATCAATGCCTATGCCCTGTTTATCCTGCTCGGCATCACGGTCGCATTGGTCATCGCGAACGCCATTTTGGTGCGGCGTGGAGCTGAACCATGGGTCGTCATTGACGTGGCTCTCTACGCTGTTCCGTTTGGGATCTTGGGTGGCCGGCTGTTTCACGTCGCCATTAACTGGGGCGACTACGTCTATCCGGGGGCTGACCTCTGGCGCATCCTCTACATCTGGGAGGGTGGCCTCGCCATTTTTGGAGCAGTCATCCTCGGCGCGCTGGGTGTCTGGATTGGCTGCCGGATAACGGGGCTTCGCTTCTGGAGCGTGGCTGATGCCATGGCGCCTGGGATGTTGGTGGCGCAGGGTATTGGCCGGTTTGGAAACTGGTTCAATCAGGAACTCTTCGGCGCTCCCACCGATTTGCCGTGGGGATTGGAAATTGACCCTGGCAACCGCGCCATTCCAGCTGGTTTGCCCGCGGAGACGCTTTTCCACCCGTTGTTTCTCTATGAGATGCTCTGGAACTTCGCGGGGGCGATTCTGCTCGTGCTGCTGCTTGGAAAACTGAAGGTCCAGTGGGGCCAGCTCTTCGCTGGGTACCTCATTTGGTACAGCGTGGGCCGGTTCTTCATGGAATTTATCCGTCTCGACGCCAACGCCGTGTTTTTCGGTGTTCGCGTGAACCAGTGGGCTGCGGTCGCGGCCATTCTGTTGGGGCTTCTGATCATCCTTATTCAACGCTCCAGGCACCCCGGCGCGGAGCCGTCTGTCTACCGACCCGGAAAAGAGTGGGAAGACGAAACTGAGGTAGACTTGGAGGAGCGGTGGGACGTGGACGAATTGCTCGCGTCAGACACCGAGAAGACGACTTCACAGTCCACCACAAGTGGCCCGTCGTCCACAGACACATAAGAGCACTCTTCAGGTTCCGGATGTAGCGTCCGGACACCAGCTCACAGGGCCAATGTTGTCCCTCTCAGTAATCCACAGCGTGGCGCGAGGACGGTGAACAATATGCGCAAGGGACCCTACGAACAGCACAGTGTGTTGCCAGAGGCACAAGGCCTCTACAACCCACTGTTCGAACGTGATGCCTGCGGTCTGGCGATGGTGGCCACCCTGCGCGGCACCCCTGGCCACGACATCGTCGATGGGGCGCTTCGAGCTCTTCGAAACCTCGAACACCGCGGAGCAGTGGGCTCCGATGCGGGAACCGGTGATGGTGCGGGCATCATTACTCAAATCCCGGACAGATTCTTCCGCGAAGTGGTTCCCTTTGAGCTGCCACCCCACGGCTCTTACGCAGTTGGTATGGGCTTCCTGCACGCCGACCTCGCGACCCGGCGTGGAGAGAAAGAGCAGATTGAGCGCATCGCCCGCGAAGAGGGGCTTCGCGTCATCGGCTGGCGCGATGTTCCCGTCCGGCCCGACGAAATTGGCGAGCTTGCGCGAGCGGCAATGCCCGGTTTCGAGCAGCTCTTCGTCGCCTCAGAAGACGGGAAAGCGTCAGGAATTGCGCTCGACCGCCTCACCTTCCGGTTGCGCAAGCGGATCGAGCGCGAACACGAGCTCTATTTCCCCTCGCTGTCGGCGAGAACGCTGGTTTATAAGGGAATGGTCACCACACTGCAGTTGGAGCCGTTCTTCCCGGACCTCTCGGACGAGCGCTTTGAGTCAACCCTGGCACTTGTGCACTCGCGCTATTCGACCAACACGTTCCCGTCCTGGCCTCTCGCGCAGCCGTTTAGACGAATGGCGCATAACGGAGAAATCAACACCATCCGCGCCAACCGCAACTGGATGCACGCTCGTCAGTCTCAGCTGAGCTCGGAGATTCTGGGTGACCTGTCTGACCTCTATCCGATCGTGACCGACGGAGCGAGTGACTCGGCATCCCTCGACGAGGTCGTGGAGCTGTTGGAACTGGGCGGCAGATCGCTTCCGCACGCGATCATGATGTGCGTTCCAGAGGCCTGGGAAAACCGGGACGACATGGACCCCGCCGTACGCGACTTCTATGAGTTCCACTCGATGTTGATGGAGCCGTGGGACGGCCCCGCCGCGCTTGTGTTCACTGACGGTTCCCTTGTCGGAGCCACCTTGGACCGCAACGGACTGCGCCCTGGACGCTATGTCGTCACCAGTGACGGGCTCATCATTCTCGGCAGTGAAATTGGTGTCCTGGATGTTGATCCAGCCACCGTGGTGCGCAAGGGACGCCTGCGCCCGGGCTCGATGCTGCTTGCTGACACCGTTGAGGGTCGAATTATTGAAGACGATGAGCTGAAGTCTCAATTGGCCCACCAGGAGCCCTGGGGCGAGTGGACACGGGCCGGCCGCATTGAGCTGGAGACCCTGCCCGAGCGTGAGCACATCATCGCCACCCCGGCCTCTTTGGTGCGGCGCCAGCGAACATTTGGCTACACCGAGGAAGAGATCCGTGTCCTCTTGGGCCCGATGGGTGCCGCTGGAGCAGAGCCCATCGGGGCGATGGGCTCGGATACGCCGATTGCTGCACTGTCGGAGAGACCACGGCTGCTTTTTGATTACTTCGCGCAGCAATTTGCCCAGGTCACGAACCCGCCGCTGGATTCCATCCGCGAGCAGGTGGTGACCTCCATGACAACCTCCCTCGGTCCGGAGGGGAACCTGCTTGAGGCCGGCGTTGACCACGCCCGCCAGGTGGTCCTCGAGTTCCCTGTGATTGATAACGACGAGCTCGCAAAGATTGGCCACTTGCAGGGAGAAGACGAGCAGCCCGCTGCTTACACGATCTCGGGGCTCTATCCCGTGGATCGCGGCGCTGAGGGGCTGAAAGAGCGTCTGGACGAGTTGTGTCGTGAGGCCGAAGAGGCCATCGACGATGGAGTGCGGTTCCTCATTTTGAGCGACCGGCACTCGACCCGGGAACTTGCCCCCATTCCCTCGCTGCTGTTGGTCTCGGCCGTGCACCACCACCTCATTCGTTGCCACAAGCGCATGCGCGCAGGCATTGTCGTCGAAGCCGGTGATGTCCGCGAGGTACACCACGCCGCCACCCTGATTGGCTACGGCGCGTCAGCGATTAACCCCTACCTCGCCATGGAAACCGTCGAATACATGGCGCGGACCGGGGATATTGACGGTGTCGAGCCAGAACAAGCTGTTCGAAACGTCATCACCGCCCTCGGTAAGGGCGTGTTGAAGATTATGAGCAAGATGGGCATTTCGACTGTCGCCTCCTACGCCGGTGCCCAGGCGTTTGAAGCGGTCGGTTTATCTCAAGAGGTCATTGACCAGTACTTCACCGGGACGACCAGCATCTTGGGTGGAGTTGACCTCGCGGTGCTGGAAGAAGAGAACAGCCAGCGTCACGAGCTTGCCTATCCGACCACGGTGACAGCGAACCCGCACGAGCGTCTCCCGGTCGGGGGAGAGTACCAATGGCGCCGCGAGGGACCCCCGCACTTGTTCAACCCGGAAACAGTGTTCTTGCTGCAGCACGGCACCAGGCAGAAGCGGTTCGATATTTTCCGCCAGTACACCGAGAAGGTCAACAACCAGACAGAAGAGCTGATGACCCTTCGAGGTCTGTTCACCCTCCGGACAGAGGACCGCCAGCCTGTCCCCATCGAAGAAGTCGAACCGGTGGAGTCGATTGTGAAGCGCTTCAACTCTGGAGCGATGAGCATGGGGGCTATTAGCCCGGAAATGCACGAGACGCTTGCGGTGGCAATGAACCGACTGGGCGGCCTGAGCAACACCGGTGAGGGCGGCGAATCGCCCGAGCGTCTGTTGGATGAGGAGCGCTCGAGCCGCATCAAGCAGATCGCCTCTGGACGCTTTGGCGTGACAAGCCTGTATTTGTCGAACGCGACCGACCTGCAGATCAAGATGGCGCAGGGTGCGAAGCCTGGCGAGGGCGGCCAGTTGCCAGCCAACAAGGTGTACCCGTGGATTGCCAAGCTTCGCCACGGCACCCCAGGAGTGGGACTTATTTCACCACCCCCACACCACGACATCTATTCCATTGAGGATCTGAAACAGCTGATTTACGACTTGAAGCGCTCCAACCCCGAGGCGAATGTCCACGTGAAACTGGTGAGCCAGTCGGGAATTGGTGCGGTGGCTGCGGGTGTGGCTAAGGCCAAGGCCGACGTGATTTTGATTTCTGGTCACGATGGTGGCACCGGCGCAAGCCCGCTGAACTCCCTCAAACACGCGGGAACGCCGTGGGAGATTGGCTTGGCCGAAGCACAACAGACCTTGATGGTGAACAACATGCGCGGGCGTGTGCAATTGACCGTAGACGGCCAGATGAAGACAGGTAGAGACGTCATCATCGCGGCCCTTCTCGGCGCAGAAGGTTACGGCTTCGCCACCGCCCCAATGGTGGTCTCCGGCTGCATTTTGATGCGTGTCTGCCACTTGGATACCTGTCCGGTGGGTGTGGCGACGCAAAACCCTGAGCTCCGTAAGCGCTTCACAGGGCAGCCAGAGTTTGTCCAAACCTTCTTCGAATACATCGCTGAGGAAGTCCGCGAATACCTCGCGCAACTGGGATTCCGGTCGCTCGACGAGGCCATCGGTCAGGCTCACCTCCTGGATGTTGACCGTGCGGTGTCGCACTGGAAGACGGACGGACTCGACTTGTCACCGATTCTCTCGACCGAGGCGATCCGGCCGGGTGTCGATATGCGCCGCACGATTGGCCAAGACCACGAAATCGAACAGCACTTTGACCAGAAGTTGATTCGGGACGCGGAGCCAGCCTTGAAAACCGGCAAAGCGGTGCATGTGTCCTATCCCATCCAAAACACCGAACGCGCCGTGGGGACCATGCTGGGCCACTATGTGACCAAAGCCCACGGTGAGCACGGGCTTCCACACGGAACAATTACCGTGGATCTCGAGGGTGCTGCTGGTCAGTCGCTTGGCGCGTTTATGCCAGGAGGTATCACTCTCAAACTCTCTGGTGATGCCAATGACTATGTCGGAAAGGGTCTTTCCGGCGGAGAGATTGTCGTACGACCCCCCGAGGGCTCTGTGTTCCGACCAGAACGGAACGTGATTGCCGGAAACGTCATTGGCTATGGCGCCACGTCGGGAACGATGTTCATCGGTGGTGTCGTCGGGGAGCGATTCTTGGTCCGTAACTCAGGAGCCACCGCCGTAGTAGAGGGTGTTGGTGACCACGCGCTTGAATACATGACCGGTGGTCTCGCACTCATCCTCGGAGAGACCGGACGAAACCTGGGCGCGGGAATGTCTGGTGGCACCGCCTATGTCTGGAAACTCCGGAAAGAAAAGGTCAACGCCGAAGCATTGAAGTCCGGAGAGATTGAGCTCAGCGAACCAGATTCGTCGGACCGAGTGATCCTGAAAGATTTGCTCACCCGCCATCTGCAGGAGACTGGCTCGCCCGTGGCTCGACAATTGCTCGATGGGGGAGACGAGGCTCTCGCAGAATTCGTGGTGATCACTCCACGGGATTACAAGGCCGTTCTCCTCACCCGGGAAGAAGCCCTGAAGCAGGGTCTCGATCCCGATGGCGATGAAGTCTGGACGCGGATTTTGGAGGTGACCGGTGGCTGACCCCAGAGGATTCCTGAAATACACCGAGCGTGAGCTGCCTGAACGCCGTCCTGTCGATGTGCGGATTGGCGATTGGCGAGAGGTCTACGGGCCGAGAGACCCGGGTGTCCTCACTCGCCAGGCAGCCAGGTGTATGGATTGCGGTGTGCCGTTTTGCCACCAGGGCTGCCCGCTTGGCAACTTGATTCCTGAATGGAATGACCTCGTTCGCCGCGGTGACGGTTTAGGTGCCATCGAGCGGCTTCACGAGACCAACAACTTCCCGGAGTTCACCGGAAGGTTGTGTCCCGCGCCCTGCGAATCCGCCTGTGTGCTGGGTATTAATCAGCCGCCGGTGACGATTAAGCAGGTTGAGGTGTCGATTATTGACCAGGCGTGGGCGAACGGTTGGGTCAAGCCACTTCCTCCTGAGCGCCTCACCGGCAAGACAGTGGCGGTTGTGGGCAGTGGTCCCGCAGGGTTGGCCGCCGCGCAACAGCTCACCCGTGTGGGCCACACTGTGGCTGTCTACGAGCGAGACGACCGGATCGGTGGTCTGCTCCGCTACGGCATCCCTGACTTCAAGATGGAAAAACACCACCTCGACCAGCGCCTTGCTCAAATGCAGGCCGAGGGCACGCGGTTCCGCGCGGGCGTGGCTATTGGAACCGACATCACCTGGGATGAGCTCGTCGACCGCTATGACGCCGTCGTGGTCGCAACAGGAGCACCTGAACCGCGAGATCTTCCGATTCCTGGTCGGGATTTGCTGGGCATCCACTACGCGATGGACTACCTGGTGCCGGCCAATAAATGGGTCGCAGGCGACGCGGTGCCGCAACAGATCACCGCAGAAGGCAAGCACGTGGTCATTTTGGGTGGCGGTGACACCGGAGCCGACTGCCTCGGCACGGCCCACCGCCAGCATGCGGAGAGTGTCTCGATGCTGGCAATTGGAAAGCAGCCGCCTCTGGAGCGACCGGAAAACCAGCCCTGGCCGATGGACCCGACGTTGTTCGAAGTGCAGTCGGCTCATGAAGAGGGTGGCGAGCGGAAGTACTTGGCCAGCACCGTGGAATTTCTCGGTAATGATGCTGGAGAGGTTCGAGCCATCCGCGTCGCAGAAACTGAGTATCGAGACGGCGGACGCTTCCCGAAGCTCGGCACTGAGCGAGAGATTCCGGCGGACCTTGTTCTTCTGGCCCTCGGGTATACCGGCCCTGATTATCAGCTGATGAAAGAGCAGATTGGCGTGGGTGTCGATGAGCGCGGCAATATCGAGCGCTCTGCCTCCTATGACACGTCTGCGCCCGGGGTGTTCGTTGCTGGAGATGCAGGTCGTGGGGCGTCTCTGATCGTCTGGGCCATTGCTGAGGGGCGCGCTGTTGCGGCCGAGGTCGACAAGTACCTGGAGGGCGACACATCTCTGCCTGCCCCAGTGAAGGCCACAGACCAGCCAATCTCTGTCTAGGCTGGAGTTACCCCAGTCCCGCTTCCTGTGAGGAGCGCTATGCGCCGCGCCAAGATTGTCGCCACCCTCGGTCCCGCCAGCAACACCTATGACCAGCTGAGAGCGCTCATTCGCGCTGGCATGAATGTTGCCCGCTTCAACTTGAGCCATGGCACGCACGAAATCCACGAAGAGGTCTACGCCAACCTGCAACGAGCCTCCGCCGATGAGGGGCATCCCGTGGCGATTCTCGCTGATCTTCAGGGCCCGAAGATTCGACTCGAGAAGTTCGAAGACGGCCCGCATCGACTCTCTGAGGGCGATACCTTCACCATCACCACAGAAGACACCCCGGGCACAAAAGACCTGGTGGGGACGACGTTTAAGGGTCTTCCGAAGGATGTCAAGCCCGGCGACACTTTGTTGGTTGACGACGGCAAGATTCAGCTAGAGGCGGTGAAGACCACCGACACCACTGTGGTGACAAAAGTCGTTGTGGGCGGCATGGTCTCCAACAACAAGGGGATTAACCTGCCCGGGGTCGCGGTCTCTGTGCCAGCTCTTTCTGACAAAGACGAGGACGATCTGCGATGGGCCTTGAAGCTCGGTGTGGACTACGTCGCCTTGAGCTTCGTCCGCTCGGCAGACGACGTGGTGCGGGTCCGCGAAATCATGTCGGAAGAGGGCATTTCCGCGCCTGTCATTGCCAAGATCGAAAAACCACAGGCCGTCGAGGTGCTGCACGACATCGTCGATGCTTTTGACGGCATCATGGTTGCCCGCGGTGACCTCGGAGTCGAGCTCCCCCCTGAGACCGTTCCCATTGTCCAGAAAGAAGCCATCGAAGAAGCACGGCGTTGGGCAAAACCGGTGATTGTGGCGACCCAGATGCTGGAGTCGATGATCTCTAATCCTGTTCCCACCCGTGCTGAGACATCCGACGTGGCGAACGCGATCCTGGACGGCGCTGACGCCGTCATGCTGAGCGGAGAGACGAGCGTCGGGCAGTATCCGGTGCAAACAGTCGAGACTATGGCCAGGATTTGCGCCTCCACCGAGGTGGCCGGTGCTGCACGAGTGCCACCCCTGGGGACAAAACCCCGCACGTTGGGAGGCGCGATTACTCTGGCTGCGGTCGAGGTCGCAGACTTTGTTGAAGCCTCCTACGTGTGCATATTTACCGAATCAGGGGATTCCGCACGTCGAATGTCGAGGCTTCGGTC
>CAJXYC010000029.1 GCA_913063365.1 uncultured Cellulomonadaceae bacterium | reverse complement strand
GTCATCGCTTAGCCTTCCTCTCCACTGGCCGATGTGCCCGGCAGGTTTTGTAAGACGTTGTACTCCGGTCCAAGACGCCCGATGTTGCCTTGCGCCCGTAACTCTTGCATGTGCTGGTCATACTCTTCTTGGCTTACCACGCGCACCTCGAAAAGCATCAGCGAGTGGTACTCACCGCAAAGCTCCGCACATTTCCCGCGGAACACCCCTTCTCGTTCCGGGATGAAATACCAGTAATTGGTCTTTGCGGGAATCATGTCTTTCTTGTACAAAAAGTCCACGATGTAGAAGGAGTGAATGACGTCACGGGATTCGATCGTGACTTCAACCTTCTGTCCCACGGGCAGGTACAGCACAGGCAGGCTGTCAGCGTCGATGGGGCCCTCAGGAAGCTCTTGAGCCTGGATGCCGGAGTAGTAGACGTTTTCATCGAGGTAGTTGAAGTCCCACGCCCAGCGCTTGCCGTAGACCTCAATCCGCACATCTGGGTCGGGCAATGGCTCTTCGATGATGGCCTGATCCCGAGCCGTGAAGGCAAAGAAACCGAGCACCAGAATCAGTGGCACGACAGTGAAGAAGGTTTCGATCGGCATGTTCACCTTCAGCTGCGCCGGTGTGCCCGTTTGGCCCTTGCGACGCCGGTAGACAACGGCCGCCCAGATAATCAGGCCCCAGGTGACGACGCCCACAATTAACAGCACAACCCACGAGCCCACCCACAGGTCAATGACGCGATCAGTTTGATTCGTCGTCCCGCGCTCAGTGGGGAGCCAGCCGAGAGAGGTTTGGGAGGTACAGCCTGCGAGGAAAAGCGAGAAACCAGTGAACAGCGCAGCAACTTTTGCCGAGCGCACACGCATGCGATTCACTCCACGTCCTCCCTCTGGTGTTCCCAAATTCTACCGGAGCGAGGCCGGAGCCTCTGCCTCCAAATCGCTAGCTAAAGCTGTCTCCACAGGCGCAACTTCCTTGCGCGTTGGGGTTGTCAATCGTGAAGCCTTGCTTCTGGATGGTGTCCTCGAAATCAACGAGTGCGCCGTCGAGATACGGCGTGCTCATCTTGTCGACCACGACCTCCACACCCTCGAAGTCTCGAACCAAGTCATCTTCCATCAGGCGCTCGTCAAAAAAGAGCTGGTAGATCAACCCAGAGCAGCCCCCAGGCTGCACGGCGACGCGGAGTCTCAGGTCGTCACGACCCTCCTGGTCAATGAGTGACTTGACCTTTGCCGCCGCCGCATCGCTCAGCGAAACGCCATGCGAAGTTTCGGTACTGGACTCGACCGTGTGAGACATCTAGACACCCTTCCGTCACCCCCAATGTTACCGGTCGTTCCTTGGTTTCCACTCAGAGACAAGCCCGTGCAGAGTGAAAAAGGCCGATGAGGAGACTTCAGGTCGAACTCGGTACCCTGGAAGCCACGCCAAAGGAGAAGACGTGACAAAAATCGACGACAGTCAAGGTGAATCGCCTGGCGCCGGCAAGGGTCGCCCGACCCCGCGCCGACGGGATCGCGAGGCTCAGTCGAAGCGCCCACTGGTAGCAAACGACCGAAAAGAACGTCGAGAGCGCGCCCGTCTCCAGCGGGAGAAATCACGCGAAGGAATGGCCAGAGGCGACGAGCGCTTCCTCCCGCTTCGGGACAAAGGGCCCCAGAAAAAATGGGTCCGTGATTACGTGGACGCGCGATGGAACTTCGGTGAATTCCTGATTCCGATGATGTTCGCTGTCATCATCGCGACTTTCCTGCCGTCGCTGGAGGCGCAGGTGATTTCGATCATCGTCTTATGGGTCTTCTTTGCCCTGGCCATTTTGGATGCGTTCATCCTGGGCTGGCAGGTCAGAAAAGGGCTTACAGCGAAGTACGGCGAAGAAAATGTGGAAAAGGGTGTCCGCTGGTACGCCGCCATGAGAGCGCTGCAGATGCGAGGACTCCGCCTTCCGAAAGCCCAGGTTGCCCGGGGAGAACGCCCCAGCTAAGCCGCCATCTCGCGGTCAATATGCCTCGCGAGGAAAGGCCCTCGATAGACAAAAGCCGTGTAGGCCTGGACGAGGTCTGCTCCTGCATCAAGACGGGCCTGAACGTCTGAACCTGTCATGACTCCTCCGACCGAGATAACGCACTTGTCACCCACGGCGCCTCGCACCATCCCAAGTACCTCAAGGGAGCGTGAGGCGAGAGGAGATCCGGAGACTCCCCCCTCCCCCATTCGCTTGACTGTCTCTGCTGGAGTCAGCAAGCCCTCACGACGAACCGTCGTGTTGGTGGCGACGAGACCAGCGAGATCACTCGAGGCCACAAACTCTGCGACCTCGCGAAGCTCTTCGTCGGCGGCGTCCGGCGAGACCTTTACCAGCACGGGGGTGGAACCTGCCTCCGCAATCACCGCCTCGACCAGTGGCTCCAATTGGCGCACATCGCCCAATGCCCGAAGTCCCGGGGTATTTGGCGAACTCACGTTCACCACCAAATAGTCGGCCAGAGGAGCAATTTCTCGCGCGACGTAGGCATAATCAGCGGTTGCCTCCTCGGCGGGAGTCACCCGATTCTTCCCAATGTTCACGCCCACTATCGGACGGTCCGCCAGGGTGCGGATTGACCGCAACCGAGAGGCCATCTGATCAACACCGTCGTTGTTGAAGCCCATCCGGTTGATGAGGCCTTTGTCCTCGGGCAGTCGAAACAGTCTTGGTGCGGGGTTGCCCGGCTGTGCCTTTGGCGTCACCGTCCCTACTTCGACGTGGCCAAAACCCAGCGCGCCCAGCCCCGCAACGGCCACGGCATTCTTGTCAAAACCCGCTGCAAGCCCGAATGGTGTGCGAAAACGAAGGCCCATCACCGTCGTGGCTGAGCGTGCAGAGGGCGACCAGCCTCCGGCAACGAGACGTCGAACACCTGGAAGCCCGGCCGCTCGAATTACTGCCATTCCAGCCTCGTGAGTCCACTCTGGATCGAGGCGTCGAAGCAGAGCAAACAGCGCGGGATACACCTACTCGCCCCCGGAGTCGTCGCCGGTGCGCAAGGCGTCAATTGCGGACTCGAAGTCCTCAAGGCTTTCGAAGCCTTGATACACCGAGGCGAAGCGCAGATAGGCGACCTCATCCAACTCTCGCAGGGGCTCCAGAATCGACAAGCCAATTTCGTTGGCTTCCACCTGACTCACACCTGTTTGCCGAATGGTTTCCTCCACACGCTGCGCGAGTTGAGCGAGGTCTTGGTCGGTGACTGGTCGTCCCTGGCAGGCCTTCTTCACACCCGACGCAATCTTTTCTCGGGAAAACGGCTCGGTCACCCCACTTCTTTTGATGACACTCAAGCTGGCGGTCTCCAGTGTGCTGAACCGGCGACTGCATTCGGGGCACTGCCGGCGACGGCGAATCGATACGCCGTCATCGCTCGTTCGAGAGTCAATAACCCGGGAATCCGGGTGTCTACAGAACGGGCAATACATCTAGCCGTCCTTTCTCGGAGAAGTGCGAGCTCGAATGGCCTCTGCGTGGGCCGGCAAGTTCTCCGCCTCAGCAAACACTTCGACCATCGGTCCAATTGTGGCCAATGCCTCGGCGGAGTACTGAACGAGCTGTTGGGGACGAAGGAATGTCATCGCCGACAGCCCGGCTTGGAAGGTTGCCTTCCCACCTGTCGGCAAAACGTGGTTGGACCCAGCAAGGTAGTCACCGGCACTGACCGGGGTGTGCTCACCAATAAACACCGCTCCCGCGTGCCGAGTCTTCCGAGCCCAGTCACCCGCATCCACTGTCATCACCTCAAGGTGCTCAGGCGCCAAGAGATCACTCACCACGATGGCATCGTCGAGTGTGTCGACCAGAATGATGGCCGACTGCTCCCCCGTGAGCGCCTCTTGCACTCGCTCTCGGTGCGGAGTGGCCTCCACACGCGCGTTAATCCGCGTGGCGACCTCGGTCGCTAATTCGTTGCTGGTAGTGATCACCACTGCCTGGGCGAGCTCGTCGTGTTCCGCTTGGCTCACGACGTCTGCCGCAACCAGATCAGCGGGCGCGGAATCATCGGCAATCACCACAATTTCCGTCGGCCCAGCTTCCGAATCAATCCCCACTGACCCCTTCACCAGCCGTTTCGCCGCCGCGACATACCGATTACCTGGACCGGTAATGACCGAGACCGGACGCAGACCCAGCTCGTCCACTCCGTAAGCGAGGGCCGCGATAGCTCCAGCACCTCCCATGGCGTAGACCTCGGTCACCCCAAGGAGTGCCGCCGTCGCCCGAATCACGGGGTGCACGTGGCCATCAAAATCTTTTTGCGGCGGCGAGGCCAAGGCAATCGATTCGACACCAGCAGCCTGAGCAGCTACCACGTTCATCACCACACTGGAGGGATAGACGGCCTTCCCACCCGGGACATACACTCCGGCTCGTTCCACCGGAAGCCATCGCTGGATAATGTCTGCCCCCGGTCCAACCTCCACTGCCCGCTCCGGCGGCACCTGCGCATCAGAAGCCTGCCTCACCCGTCGAATGGCCTCGGTGATGGCCTGTTTCAACCCGGTAGAGAGGACCTCGTCAACCTCGGTACCCGTCAGAGGTACCTCGGCGATATCGGCGGCGACAACGTCATCGAATTCCTGAGACTGGTCCTTCAGAGCCTGAGCCCCACGCGAGCGGACGTCGTCAACCAAGGCAACCACCTGGGCGTCAACGTCCGCTCCGCCGATCGCCGCCCGAGGAATGTGAGAGCGCACCTCGGCTGAGTCGAGCCGTTGACCACGCCAGTCGAGTGTGCGGAGCATCCCTCCATGTTAGGTCGCGCGGGGTGGTCGAGCCTGCGGAGTGCGCCCTCTAGAGTGGAAGGTGATGACTACTTCGCACTACTCCCCCACTGATTCTGCTCGAGATGGGTTTCTGGAAGTCTTTCGGCGCTACGGCGCCGGGGTGTCGATTGTGACGCTCCGGAAGCCTTCCGGCGAGCCCACCGGATTCACCGCCACTTCATTGGCGTCGCTCTCTCTGCTTCCGCCGAGGGCGACGTTCAACATGTCCATCATGGCGAGCTCATGGCCGGCAATCGGCGCGAGTGATTCGCTCTTGATCCACACCCTCAGCAGTCACAATAAAGACCTCGCCGAACAATTCGCGGGCGACGCTGACCAGCGCTTCACGGGCTTAGACATCTTGGACGGGCCAGATGGCCTTCCTTTGGTTGCCGGAGCGTCTGGCTATTTGCACGGGAAAATCATCGAGCGATACGTCACCGGAGACGCCGCCACGGTCGTGGTGGAGATTCTGGGTGGTGGAGTCGCCTCAGAAGATGCGGCGCTGGTCTACCAGCACCAGGATTACCGCGCTGCGACAGAGCTCGGCTGAGCTTTCTCGGCTACCACCAGACAGTCTCTACCAAGAATTCCTTTGACCTCAGCAATGAGGTTGGCACTGACCTCAACCTCAGGCGTGAGCTGAAAAACTCGCGCGCGCTCGGCAGTTACCAGCTTCAGATGCACAGGGGTGTCGCCTGGGTGATTCGCCAGCGCTGTCTGGAGCTCGGTTAGGACCTCCACCGTCGCGTGGTGTTCGGGGACCTGTAGGGCGAAGGGCCCATGCCATTTCTGTGATTCCTGCGGCTGAAGAGACAGGGCGCGAACGATATTGGCGTGAAGGGTCACCTGGTCATCCCGGCGTTGGACGCGACCACGAATCGACACAATGCTGTCTGGCTGGAGAAGATCTTGGTGCTCGGTGTAGGACTTACCGAGACACATCACTTGCAGCTCTCCAGAGAAATCTTCAATCGCGAGTTGGCCATATGGGTTGCCGCTCGAGCGAGCGACACGGTGGTTCACCTGGGTGAGCAAGCCCGCAACCGTAATCGACGACCCGTCTTCGAGCTCAGATTCCAATAGCTGCGCCACAGTCATCTCCGCATGCTCTGCCAGGCCCAGCTCCAGACCGGACAGTGGGTGATCAGAGACATAGAGCCCCAACATGTCTCGCTCTTGAGCGAGAAGCTCCTTTTTTGACCATTCGGGCAAGTTGATGATTTTGGGGGTGGCTGGGGTGTCGTCTTCGGCCAACAGCGAGTCGAAGTCGAAACCGACGTCACCGTGCTCTTCGGCCCGCTTTTGTCTCACCGCCTGGTCCACCACCGACTCGTGGATTTCTGCCAAAGACCGGCGAGTATTACCCAGCTGATCAAAAGCGCCAGCTTTGATCAGTGATTCCACTGTCCGGCGGTTCAGTACAGCGGCCGGTGTCTTGTTGACAAAGTCGTGGAAGTCAGTGAACGCTCCCTGGCTCTCTCTGGCCTCCTTAATGTGACCGACGACGGCGTGTCCGACATTTCGCACCGCTCCCAGTCCGAAGCGAATCGACCCATCGACCGCGGCAAAGTTGACATCAGACTCGTTCACATCCGGCGGCAGCACCGGAATATTCATCCGACGGCATTCATTGAGGTAGATCGCCGATTTGTCTTTGTCGTCGCCAACACTGGTGAGGAGCGCCGCCATGTACTCGGCCGGGTAGTGGGCCTTTAAGTATCCCGTCCAGTAGGACACCACTCCGTAGGCGGCGGAATGGGCCTTGTTGAAGGCGTAGTCCGAAAACGGCACCAGGATGTCCCAGAGTGTTTGGATGGCGTCGTCGGAATAGCCGTTGTTGCGCATTCCAGACTGAAAAGCTTCGAACTGGATGTCGAGCTCTTCTTTCTTTTTCTTTCCCATGGCCCGGCGGAGAAGATCGGCGGAGGCCAGGGTGTAGCCCGCGAGCTTCTGGGCAATCTCCATGACCTGCTCCTGGTAGACAATCAGGCCGTAGGTCTCGCCCAGAATCGGCTCGAGGGCCTCTGCCAATTCGGGGTGAAGCGGGGTGATGTCCTGCTGTCCGTTTTTCCGAAGCGCGTAGTTGGTGTGCGAGTCGGCTCCCATTGGACCTGGGCGGTAGAGGGCGAGGACCGCCGAGATATCGGCAAAACGCTCGGGGCGAAGAAGCTTCAGCAGGCTCCTCATTGGCCCACCGTCTAACTGGAAGACACCTAGAGTGTCGCCTCGGCTGAGAAGCGCATAGGTCGCCTCATCGTCAAGTGAGAGTTCTTCCAAAGCAGGCCTGTGGCCGTGGGAGGCCTCAATATTGTCGAGCGCGTCGTCGATGATGGTGAGGTTTCGAAGCGCCAAGAAATCCATCTTGACAAGCCCCAGAGCCTCGCACGTCGGGAAGTCGAACTGGGTGACAATTTGGCCGTCCTGCTCACGGCGCATAATCGGAATGGTGTCGAGAAGGGGCACGCTCGACATGATCACGCCGGCGGCGTGGACACCCCATTGGCGTTTGAGGTTCTCGAGACCCTTGGCAACCGGAAAGACTTTTGCCGCATCAGGATCTGATTCCAGGAGCGCACGAAAATCTGCTGCTTCCTTATACCGCTCGTGCTCCGGGTCGGTGAGTCCGCTCAGCGAGACATCCTTACCCATCACCGAGGGCGGCATGGCCTTGGTGAGTTTCTCCCCCATGCCAAAGGGGTAGCCAAGGACACGGGAGGCATCTTTCAAGGCTTGTTTGGCCTTGATCGTTCCAAACGTCACAATCTGCGCCACGCGGTCATCCCCGTATTTGTCGGTGACATACCGAATGACCTCTCCCCGCCGACGCTCGTCAAAATCCACATCGAAGTCCGGCATCGAGACGCGGTCGGGGTTCAAAAACCGTTCAAAAATAAGTCCGTGTTCAATCGGGTCGAGCTCGGTAATCCGCATCGCATAGGCAGCCATTGAGCCCGCTCCGGAGCCGCGGCCAGGGCCCACGCGGATGCCGTTGTCTTTTGCCCAGGTGATGAAGTCCGCGACAACGAGGAAGTAGCTCGCAAAGCCCATGTCTTTAATGACACCGATTTCGTAATCGGCACGCTGCCTCACATCCTCTGGCACACCCTCTGGGTAGCGCTCGGCCAGACCCTCAGCGACGGCCCGCTCGAACGCTCCCTGCACACTGTCGCCGGATTGCACGGGGAATTCCGGCATGTAGTTCGCTGACTCGTCAAAGGTGACCGATACTCGTTCCGCAATGGCCAGGGTGTTATCGCAGGCTTCCGGGATATCGGCAAAAAGCTCCCGCATTTCCGCCGCGGATTTGATGTAGAACTGATCGGAATCAAACTTGAAGCGCTTCGGGTCATCCAGCGTGGATCCGCTCTGAACACACAGAAGCGCCTCGTGAGCCGTGGAGTCGGCCGCGTGGGTGTAGTGCGAATCGTTCGTCGCGACCAGAGGAAGACCGAGCTCACCGGCGAGTTGGACCAACTCTGCGCGCACCTGCTGTTCAATCCCCAGACCGTGGTCCATGACCTCGACGAAGTAGTTATCCCGACCAAAAATCTCGGCCATTTCACCGGCGACTCGCTTGGCTTCGTCGTATTGACCGAGCCGAAGCCTGGTCTGGACTTCGCCACTGGGACACCCTGTGGTCGCGATGATGCCCTCGTGATAGGTCTCCAGGAGCTCCCGGTCCATTCGGGGTTTGAAGTAGTAACCCTCCAGCGAGGCCAGGGAGGCTAATCGGAAGAGGTTGTGCATGCCGGCGGTCGTTTCGGCGAGCAAGGTGAGGTGGGTATACGCGCCAGCCCCCGACACGTCATCTCCTGATCCATCTCCGAAGGACACCCGGGTCTTATCCGTGCGGTGGGTACCAGGGGTGAGATAGGCCTCTAGTCCGATGATGGGAGTGATTCCCCTGGTCGTCGCCGCTTTCCAGAACTCGTAGGCGCCAAACATGGTGCCGTGGTCGGTCATGGCCACGGCCGGCATGCCTTGCCTGGCCACTTCGTCCATCAGCTCGCCAATGCGAGCCGCCCCATCGAGCATCGAGTACTCGGTGTGCACGTGGAGGTGAGCAAAAGAGTCGCTCTTAGTCACGATGTTCTCCGACGCGTCATAAGTTCACCCAGATTATTGCCTGCCCGCTCCGGGGCCCACTCGACTCTCCGAATTAATGCGAGGACGACAGCGTTTCGAGCGATTGGCGCAGGTCATCCGGATATGGAGCCTCGACAGAGAGCGGCTCCCCCGTCACCGGATGGGCCAATTCCAGGCGCCAAGAATGAAGCCACTGTCTCGAGAGCCCCAGCGACGCCGCAAAGGTCGGGTCTGCTCCGTAGAGGGCGTCTCCGACGAGCGGATGACGCTCTGCCTGGAAATGCACGCGGATTTGATGTGTTCTGCCGGTCTCGAGCCGCACTTCGACCAGCGTGGCCCCGGCGTACACCTCAACAGTGTCGTAGTGCGTCACAGCAGGTTTGCCATCAGTGACAACCGCAAAGCGCCAGGACGAAGACGGGTGCCTGCCAATTGGGGCGTCGATTGTTCCGGAGCTCGGCGACGGATAACCCTGAACGAGGGCGTGATAGATCTTTGTGACTTCCCGGTCGTGAAAACAGCGCTTGAGCTCGGTGTAGGCGGCCTCGGACCGTGCCAAGATCATCACTCCCGACGTTCCCACGTCCAGACGCTGGACAACCCCCGGCCGCTCGTCAGGTCCCGCATTGGCCAATGACACCCCCTGGCGCTGCAGTACCTCCACAACGGTGTCACCGTCCCAACTGGGCGCCGGGTGAACAGCAAGTTCGGCGGGCTTATCAATCACCACCACGTGGTCGTCAATCCACAGCACCGGCACCTCCCCAGCGAAAGGGGTAGGGGGCAACGATTCCTCGACCGACTCATCCACTTGGATTTCCCGACCGGCCACGGCGCGGTCAGATTTCTTGACCGTGCTCCCGCGGCTCGTGATTTTGCCCGCAGCCATCAGGTCGTGAATCCGCGTACGCGAGAGCCCTGTCAGCTGAGCCAGGACGGCATCAAGGCGCTCGCCCCCAGCATCCGCAGGGACATGCACCCGAACAACATCACCCTCTGGGTGGGCAGAGGGCGCGGCCATCTACTCTGATTGGTCAGAGCTCGGCGCGCTGGCGAGGGATGCCTCGACGCCGGTGCCCTCCAAGGTGTTCAGCTGGGTCTCGATAAAGCCGCGCAGACTCTGGCGATACTCACGCTCAAACTCGCGAAGCTCTTCGATGTGGCTTTCCACTGATGCGCGCTCCTGAGTGAAGACTTCCATCTTTCGAGCGTGCTCGCTCTCGGCCTCTTCGACAATACGAGCTGCCTGGGAGTGTCCCTCGGCGATGAGCTCGTCTCGCTTTTGAATTCCTTCGCGGACGTGCTCTTCGTGCAGACGACGAGCGAGCTGGAGAAGGTTCGTGGTCCCTTCCGCATCAATCGGATCGTCGGTAGACACCGCTGCAGCCGGTGCAGAACTTCCGGGCTGTGACGCGGCGTTTTCCGCCTGCTGCTTGGCCTGCTCCAGCTCAGACTTCAGGGTCTCGTTTTCTTCCACGAGGCGGCGCATTTCTGCGACCACTTCGTCCAGAAAATCATCGACTTCGTCTTGGTCGTATCCTTCGCGGAATTTCGTCGACTGAAACCGCTTGTTGACGACGTCTTCGGGGGTTAATGCCATGACAATTCCTCACGCTTGGGGGCATGTCCACTCTCACGATGGTCATCGGGTGAGTGTGGACGACCTGGCGACAGCTTAACTGGTCATCCACCGACGCTCGCGTGCGCTAGCGGAAACCCCCCACAATCGACATCAAGATCAAAGTGGCGATCATCAGCAGCGACCAGCCGAGGTCGATAGCGGCTCCCCCTAGGCGAAGGGGTGGAATGATGCGTCGAACGGTGCGGAGCGGCTTATCCGTGAGGCTGTAGCTGGCTTCTGCGAGCACGAGAACCGGCCCGCGAGGACGCCAGGAGCGAGAAAAGACCTGCACCCAATCCATGACAAACCGCACCCACATGGCGACAAAGAAGATAAAGAGTGCGCTATAGAGCAGCCAGGCGATCACAGACATAGTGCTCTCATTATGTCGCCCCTTGCTGGAACGACTACTGGACTAGTCGAGCAGTTCGTCGCCGTCGTTCTCGGCGTCGCCGTCTCCCGAGACTTGCACGTGGGAGGGCGAGAGCAGAAAGACTTTCGGCGTGACACGCTCGATGTGTCCGTAGAGGCCTTGGGTGAGACCACTTGCGAAGTCCACCATTCGGCGGGCCTCCGATTCACTCATCTGAGTGAGGTTCATCACGACTGGAATTCCGTCGCGGAAGGTCTCTGCCACCAACTTGGCGTCTTCGTACTTCTTCGGGTGAACGGTCAAGATTTCGTTGACGTCGGGACCCTGGGATCCACGACCGCGGCGTAGCGGCGTCACCGTGGCGCGCTGGGCCTTTTCCGCAGGCGGTTCCGGGCGCTCTGCCCACTCTTGGGAGGTCTCCTCGGCAAGACCAAGAAACTCGAGAGTCTTACGCAGTGGATTGGCCATCGGTCACCCTTTCTATGGTTTCCCTGTCCTTCCAGGCTACGGCGCGGGTGGACGATTGCCCGTAATGGCGCTTCCAATGCGAAGGTGTGTCGCACCAGCCTGAATTGCCTCCTCAAAGTCCCCCGTCATCCCAAGGGACAAGTCCGTGGCTAGGGGTGCCCGGCTCGTGACAACGTCTTGCAGTGCCACGACGCGCTCGAATGCAGCGGCTGGAGCCTGGTCTTGCGGAGCGACCGCCATCAACCCCCTCAGGGCAATCTGGGGGGTCTCCAGGACCGTGTCGACAAGTTGACCAAGCTGTTCAGGCTCCACCCCACCCCGGCCCGGATCACCGGTGAGGTTTATCTCAATAAAGCCCTCAACGGTGTGGTCAATGGTGCCCAGTTTCTGCACCACACTGGCGCGATCAATCGAGTGGATCACCTGGCAGTATTCCGCGACCGCCCGCGCCTTATTGGACTGCAATTGGCCCACAAAATGCCAGGTCAGCCGAAGATCTGAGAGTTCCTGGTGTTTGGCGACGGCCTCCTGGTGCCTCGACTCCCCCACGTGTTCTACGCCGAGCTCCACCAGGTCTCGAACCAGAGATGGTGGGTGGAATTTGGTGACCACGACGAGCGTGATGTCGTCGACACTCCGCCCCGCCTGGCCACACGCCGCCTCAATGCGCGCCCGCACCTCGTGGTAGCGGGCCGCCAGGGCCTGGTCGGCCACGTTTAGCGCAGGAAGTCTGGTACGTCGAGCTCGTGGTCGTCAGCGACCTCAGAGGCGAACACCGGTGCTTCCTGTGGTTCAACGGGAGCCGGCTCCTGCTCGGGAGCGGCGGCCTCCTGGTCAGCAAGCCACGCCGGCGAGTCCTCCAACGGCGTCTCGGCGGCAACGGCCGCGGAGACGCGTCTCGCGGTCTGGGTCTGCTGCGACTCGTCGAATCCCGCCGCAATCACGGTCACCCGCACCTCGTCGCCAAGAGAATCGTCGATGACGGCACCAAAAATGATGTTCGCATCCGGGTGGACTGCTTCTTCGACGAGCTTGGCAGCGTCATTGATTTCGAACATGCCGAGGTTGGAGCCACCCTGGACAGAAATCAACACCCCTTGGGCGCCCTCGATGCTGGTCTCCAGAAGCGGTGACGCCATCGCGAGCTCGGCTGCCTTGATGGCGCGGTCTGCGCCTCGCGAGGCACCAATTCCCATCAATGCGGTCCCTGCGTCTTGCATGACCGATTTCACATCGGCAAAGTCGAGGTTCCACAGCCCTGGTGTCGTAATCAGGTCGGTAATGCCCTGCACACCCGCCAGGAGAATGTGGTCGGCCGTCTCAAAGGCCTGAATCATGCTGATGGTCGGGTCGCCCAACTCGAGCAACCGGTCGTTTGGCACGACAATTAAGGTGTCGACCTCATCGCGAAGAGCCTCCACACCGGCCTCTGCCTGGGACTGACGACGCTTGCCCTCAAAACTAAACGGCTTTGTCACGACACCGACGGTCAATGCGCCCACTGACCGGGCCACTCTGGCCACCACGGGTGCTCCCCCGGTGCCGGTTCCGCCGCCTTCTCCCGCCGTCACAAAGACCATGTCGGCGCCGGCCAGCGCCTGCTCGATTTCTTCGGCGTGGTCTTCCGCCGCGCGCCGTCCTACCTCGG
>CAJXYC010000028.1 GCA_913063365.1 uncultured Cellulomonadaceae bacterium | reverse complement strand
CACAGCGACACCCCGTTGCACCTGGCCTTCTCCTGTCACATCGTGAACCCCTCCGGTCAGGTGCTGGTCACCCGACGCGCGCTGGATAAGAAAACCTGGCCGGGTGTGTGGACCAACGCCGTGTGCGGCCATCCGGGCCCGGGCGAAGAGATGGCTGATGCCATTCGGCGACGGGTCCGCCACGAAATTGGTCTCGACGTCGACGACATTCGACCGACCCTTCCGGATTTTCGCTACCGCGCCGTCGACGCCTCCGGGGTGGTCGAAAACGAGGTCTGTCCGGTGTTCGTCGCCACCGCCACCTCTGACCCCGCCCCGCGCGCCGACGAAGTCTGCGAATGGCAGTGGGTTGACCCGGCGGAGCTCGAGCGCTCAGTGACGGCCACGCCGTTTGCGTTTAGCCCGTGGCTGGTGATGCAGCTCGAGGCCTGGCCCGGTGACTACAGCGAGGTGTCTGACACGTCGGTGCGGTGAAAATTCGCCGACGATCGTGATGCGGTCGGACCGCGCTGGCCCTGGTAGCGGCTTCCGTAACGCTCCGAGCCGTAGGGGTGTTCAGCTGGGGAGCTCAGGCGGAAGAAACACAGCTGGCCGATTTTCATCCCCGGCCAGAGCGTGATCGGCAAGGTCGCCACGTTGGAGAGCTCCAGGGTGACGTGTCCGGAAAAGCCCGGGTCGATGAATCCGGCCGTGGAGTGGGTGAGCAAACCGAGGCGGCCCAGTGAACTCTTCCCCTCGAGTCGGGCGGCGACGTCGTCGGGCAGGGTGATCACTTCAAAGGTCGCACCCAAGACAAACTCTCCGGGGTGGAGCACGAAGGCTTCCTTCGCGTCGACCTCGACCAGTCGCGTGAGGTCGGGTTGGTCGACCGCGGGGTCGATGTGTTGGTACTTGTGGTTGTCGAACAGACGGAAAAACCGATCGAGCCGCACATCCACACTGGAGGGTTGAACCATCGATTCGTCCCACGGGTCCAACACCACCCGCTTCGCGTCGACTTCCGCGCGGATATCCCTGTCCGATAAGAGCACGAAATCAGCCTAGTAGACTGCTCGCATCCGCCCAGGATGGGGCGACGCGAGTGTAGTTCAATGGTAGAACTTCAGCTTCCCAAGCTGACGGCGCGGGTTCGATTCCCGTCACTCGCTCGGACCTCTTGCCGCTGCCTCAGTCTTCACCAAACACACTGGACGCGTGAATCGCGCTGGTGGATCACTTCTCCATCCCTTGCCAACTTGGCACAAAAGTCCATTCCTGACTCTCCAACGCTGAGGTATCCAGGGACTCATCGAAGAACCACGGCCTCGGCGCGATCCGGTAGCAAGCGCCTGACATTTCGCTTGCCCACCAGCTGAAGGAGCTGTTGGCCATGATGATTCGCTCGCCTTTAGCTGCCAAGACCAGCTTCTCTACTGGCTTAACCTCTGGGGGAGCCGACACCGTATGGATAATGTCGATCCCGGAGCTGGCAAGCATTTCTCGAGCGGATTGTGGTGAATCAGAATGCAACACCAGGGGTAACTCTGCACCGCTTAACCGGCCCAGCTCGCGGATGCCCCTCAGGTAGTAGCCGGGAGGCAGGACACCGAGTTGGGGGTGTGTGAAATAGTCGCCATGTCGAACATGAACGCTGGTGTGGGGTCCAATCTCCTCAAGGCGCTTCATTTCCTCCAGAAACCAAGTTGAGGGATTCCTGACCGAACGGATTCGACGGAATATCTCTTCGTGGTGTGATTCGAAGTACGTTCTGCTCTGAAAGTGGCCGCGCAAAAAAACAGGAGCGCCCGTTCCCGGAAATCTGGGGTCCACCCCAACCGGAATTTCGTCGAATATCGGTAGGCGCCTGTACCTGTACTGGACAATGAGATCCCCGATGAGGGGCAACCTATGAACAGGATGAAACACCAGCCCGCTGTTAAAAGTGAACAGCTCGAGCTCCCGATGTTTGAACTTCTGATACCAATCAGACACAAGGAGCAAAGAGGCCTGGCTCCTCTGGGCGACCGCAAAGCCCGCAGCCCAAATGAACAGTTGGTTTCCCAAGCCACCCAGCGGTCTCAGGACAACAACATTCCTCACGAGACTTATGTGCTCTCTAGCTGATTGCGATAGAAGTTGATTGCCTCATCAGTGGGACCGATAAACGAGGTTCTCCCGCCTTCAAGAACTATAGAGGTCTGAGTTGTCTGCCCTAACAGCTCTAGATCGTGAGACGCCAAGACGACGATTGATGATTCGTCGATCATTCTGGCCATCTCCCCCTGGGCTGTTTTCTGAAACTCTTCATCTCCAACGCTGAGCCATTCATCCATCACCATGATTTCGGCGGGGACACTCAGGGAGATGGAAAATCCAAGGCGCATTCTCATTCCGGTTGAATATGTGTAAACCGGAAGGTCAATGAACTCGCCTAACCCAGACTTCTGAACAATCTCATCCTCCAGCTTTGAAATCTTTCCCCGGGAAAGACCCAACAACATTCCTCGCAAATAAATGTTCGACCTTCCGGAAGCCTCAGGGTCTATTCCGAGATTGATATCCAGCAAGCTCGAGATCCGACCTCGTACATCGCAGATACCGGAGCTTGGCCGGAGGATTCTCGAAATAACTCTGAGAAGAGTCGATTTTCCAGAGCCATTTGGGCCAATTACCCCTAAACGGCTTCCGCTCGGCACCGAGAAGCTAACTCCTTCGAGTGCTTGGACGCTGACTCCTGACCCGGAGTGTTTCCGCACGCGGCTCGAAAGTTCGAAAGCTTTTCTTCTGAGCGAATAATCGCGGGGATTGAACACAGGAAGTGCAACCCCGACCTCTCGGAGCCTGATGTTGGGGTCAACCATAGATTTCACACCCAATACGGGACCCTCCAATAGAAGCGCGAGACGATCAAGATCGCAGCGCTGATACCGAGGAACACAAGGCCTAAGCCAACAAACAGGCTCCCTTGGGGTATTTCCCCACCCAATAGAGGCGAACGAACCGAATCGACCATATGGTGAAGCGGGTTGAGAAAAGCGAGCAAGCCTGTTGGCCCATGGAGTTCTGCATCCACCTGCCACAGGATCGGAGTCAAGAAGAAGGCAATGTTGAGCGCGGCGACCACCAACGGCGGATAATCACGGAAACGAGCGCCAACAATCGCAAATATCTGGGATAACCACGCGAGGTTAATCAACAGAACGGTAAGGCCGGCAAGGAAACCAAGAAGATTAGGCGCTCCTGGAGGAGGGAACAGCAGGAACCACAACGCGAGAAGCACTAAATGGTGGAAAAAGACTATGAGGTTTTGGAATAAGACTTTAAGGGGCGGAACAACCGGCGAAAGCTCAGCATGAAGCAGGAAAGACTGCATCTCTGTATACCCACGAGCACCTTCTATGAGCACGTTTGCCACCAGATTCCAAACCACAATTCCCGCAGCGAGATAAGGTGCGTAGTCAGCACGGTCAGTCCCAAACACTGCAGGAAAAATGATGGCGATAGCGGTGATTTGAACACCAATTCCGAGCGTTAGCCACCATGGGCCCAGCACGCTTCGCCGGTAATTTGAGCGAATCTGATGCCACGCAAGGAGCGAAGCAAGTTGGACGCTGTGCCAGAGCACGATTGTTTGGCGCCGCCAAGCTGGAGAGTACAACACGGTCATGGGGCGCTGCGTAACAGGCGGCCGAAGACTCGTCTAGCTTTGCGAATGGCCTGGCTCACCCAGCCAAACGGCCTTTTTTCCTGGGCATCCCCGCTTTCCCTCTGACCTATTTGCGTGTCAATTCTTGGAGCGAACTGCCAACCAAAGCCGATCGGCAAAGGTTCGTCTCGTCCGTTTTTTTCCCAGTGAAGTAGCGCCTGAAGAAGATGATTATGAGCCAAAACAATTTCCATGGCTCTCTCCTCAGGAGTTGGGGATTCACGCGAATCCAGCACGGCCCCAAGAGCAAGAGACTGGTATCGGCCAAAGTCCAGGGGCTCCGAATAGTCATCAGAAAGGGCATATCGAAGCTGCCGTTCGGCAAAATCCGCCAGGGTTGCGTAGTGCTGATGGTGGATATGGGGCCTATCGCTAATTGGACCCTCAAGCAATATGCCTTTTCCTCGAATAGCGGGTGGAGTGTGGTGTCGTGCTCGGTAGCGAACCGAGTCTGTCCTGAAGAGTCGAATTTGAGGATCGGGGTACCAGCGCTTCCCAGTTAGGACCCTCCCAAAACAGTAATTAAAGCGTGGTAGAGCCGCCGCGGTCACAGTCTCCGGTGCAGAGGCGACCAAGTCGCGGAGCACGCCCTCCGCATCCCCCGCAAGATACTCATCGGCATCAAGTACTAAAGTCCATGGAAATCGAGGCGCAGACAGCCAGTCATTCCTGAGGGAATCATTCCAATTGGACTGCGGAATTCGATAGGTGACGGCCCCATGTTGTTCCAAGATTTCTGGCGTGCCGTCGGTGCTCGACATATCGATTGCTATCACTTCATCAGCCCACCCGACAGAATTCAGCAGGGCGGGGAGGGTCGCTTCGGAATTGAACGTATGAACAAGGACGGATATTCTCTCTTGCTTTGTCACCACTCGCGGGTCACCCTCTCTGACCATTTGTTCAGGTAAGCCTGCCTTGAAGGAACGTCCCGCTCAGACCGGCCGGGTGTCATGGATTCAAAATGAAGTGAGTCCGAACCCTGATTGCACGCAATCCGAAAGCCCAACTCTGAGACCCGGTGGCAAAAATCAATATCCTCTGAACCAAAATCGTATCTGGTGTCGAAGCCGCCGGCCATGTCGAAAGCTGGCCGCTTGATAAGCATTACGGCCGCTGTCACCGCGGTTGGAAATGTTGTTTTCCTTGGAACGGCAGAGGATGGTCGACCTCGAGCCACGTGTTGTGGGCCATCCTGAGCTTGGTACACCCCGGCATGTTGAATAGTCCCTTCTGGATACACGAGGCGCGTTCCCACCACAGCCACTCTTTGCTGCTTACCTAATTGCTCCATCTGGGATAAAGCGAGGGGATTGAGAATCACATCGTTATTCAAAAGTAAGAGATCCCTGTCAGGAAACTTCTGTGCAGAGAAATTCACCAGAGCCGAGAAGGACTGGTGGGTGTCAAACCTCCACAGATCAGTATGCGGTCCAACCTCCGACGCTAGAAGGGGAAAAGGGGACGCGTTGTCGAGAACGATAATTTTGCTGTGTCGCGCGACAGCAGTGTTTGACAACGCGACTTCTAGTGCGTGGAGGCAAGCGCTCAGCATTCCTGTCAAGCCGCGGCTGGGAACAATGCAGATCACTTCGGATCCCAGCCTCTGGGCCAATCCAAGGTGCGACCAACGGCAGCCACAAGCGCAGATACCCTGGCCTCGCTGTAACGAGCAGCAGTCTTCATACCCTCAAGAGCTATCCCATCGAGCATGTCGTTGGCGTCCACAAATCGTGAGAAGAAGGACCCAAGTTCCTGAGGATCCCCCACCTGACTATTACGACCTGTGCTCAAATATTCCTCACCACCCAATGTGGGAGCCGACAAGACGACGCATCCAGCTGCCATGGCCTCGAGAGCGGGGAGTCCAAACCATTCATTTTGAGAGCTCGCGAGAAAGAACCGAGAAGACTTAAGGGTTTCCGCGACCTCCCACTCCGTGGCCTCGTCGATGGGCACGCCCTCGGCGGAGGGCGCACTGCGGAAAAACTCTTCGATGAAGTTAGCGCCTCTCCTCGGCATATATGCCACTCGTCGGGGCGCTTTTTCTTCACCGGCATATGAGAAAGCGCCAGATATTGAAATCCCGACGTCAAACGCCTCTTTTCCCTGGGCCTTCATGTATGTGTGAGCCTGTCGCCAACAAGAGAGCGCCACCAAGGTCTCATCCGCAAGAAATTCATTGATTGCTGGATCGGTGCCCTGACAATGGAAGACCAGATTCTTGAAGCTTGATCGGAGCAGCCGGTAGTCCTGTGGAAGGCTAAAAATAGCGGTGACTTCTGTATCAACCTGCTTCAAGGCCTCCTCACGAGAAACGACGGGAACGTTGCTTTCAAACCATCGAGCGGCAGTTCCCCCCGGTGAGGCAACTACAGCAGGATGGCCCAGTTTCCGGAGTGTTCTCACAAATTGATAGCCCACTTTGATGCCACCAAAAATTCCTGCGCCGGGGAGAAAATAAAAGATCACGGTTTCAGGCTCAGCTTCCTTGCGAGTCGAGCTACTTGTCCGTGGAGTCTCCCAAACTCTTTTTCGGCAAATTTCACACGAGCATCCGTCAGGAGCTGTTTGCGGGTATTCGCGCTGACCTGAGAACTCGTCGATGTGGCGTGCTCCACACGGTGACTGCTTTCCACAATTGTCCAACCAGCCCGAGCAGCACGTCTCCCCAACTCCACATCTTCCATGTAAAGAAAAAAGTCGGGGTCGAAACCGCCGATTTCCAAGAAGCTGTCTCTTCGGAAGACCACACATGCGCAACAAGGCCAAGTCCATCCCGCTGTTCCAATACCCAACAGTCTCGTCAGAGCCTGGCTCGCTCGATCGGACCTCCACTCCGGAAAGACAATTTCCCAAACTAATTGCCTGAAGGTGTAACCCGGTCGAACCCCTCGGGCCAAAGAACCGTCCGGCTCCAGGTACTCCGGAACAACGGCGAGCGCGTTGGGGTCCTGTCTCAAAGTCTGAACGGCATCCCGCAGATAGTCCTCTGAAGGCGAGGAATCGGGAGTCAGCACACACACGAACTCCGATGAAACTAGGTCAAAAAGGTAATTGACCGCTTTGGCAAACCCACGGTTTGAATTGGACTGATAGATAATCGCGCCCGCTTCGGCTGCAACAGTCTTTGACCTATCCGTTGACGCGTTATCGATAACGATTGGTGGTTGCACGTCGGGAGGAATTGAACGCAAACACCCGTCCAGGGCCTGCTCTGAATCATGGGACACCACTACAACCTGGAGCTCAGTTGACGAACGGGCCTCGGACATCTGTTGGATAGTCCTCTGGTCAGGTGGCTGAGTAAAGGAACTGAAATGGACTATTCGAGATTGAGGAGAGGGGAATTCCGGGTTCCACCAATAACAGTCATTCCATTCAATTGGTAACTCTCGGAAACGTGGACCAGCCTCGCGACCAAGCCAGTACTGAAAATAGTCTTGGTCTCCAACGAGCTCGCCCTCGGGGGAGTGTAGGGCGGAACCGTCCGAGAACCCTCTTTCTACGAATTTGGCTAACTCCACCAAAGGCTCGGTCCTGGCGAAAACAACTCCGGAGTTCCAGTAGCGAAATCGCGGAAAATCCTTAGCTTTTGACAAAGGTGCGATTGCCGGGAGCGCATAGCGGCAAAAATGTTCAAAGAATCTCTGCCTATTCATTGACGAACCGCGAATCATTTTCTGCTCAACAAGCGCAAAATCAGCAGCCGCAAGATTTTTCTCGATATCAAAACCACTGATTGGAGCAACAACAACAGCATCAGCATCTATGAGCATGACTTTGTCATAGCGTTTCAACTCCGGAATGTTAAGGACACCCGAAATCTTCTGGATAAAGCGACTAGGCCGGTCCTCCTCTCCTTTCTTTAGCGGCTGAATGGTGAGCCGGTTATGCGGATCCCGTGCGAAAAAATCCGGAGAGTCCGTTGCAACAACGACATCAAATGGGGTCATCTCCAATAGAGATTGAATCGTGTGAATGGCCGGCCGGTAGTATTGAGCTCCAAGCGCGAGAACCCTTGCGATGACCGAATGGTGTTCATGGCCCAAATTTTCCTCGAAGGAAAACGGGGTCGTCTGCATCTCTCGAGCTTACTGACTAGTCTCCGCCTGTTTAGAGGCAAGAAAGCCCTTGAACAAAGGATGCGCTTAATCGAGTCTGCCCTCGGTATTGCTGATTTTGTAGTCCGGGACGCAGCTATCAAGGATGCTTTCGCTCAATACTTCAAGTCTGGAAGACCAGCCAAGGAGACGGCGGCAGTTAGTTTCCTTGCTGTAACGGGTAGATACCCGTCTCTCGCGGAACTGGACCCGGTCACGAGATTGTTGACGTGGGGCCGCCCAGGCGAGGCTCTTGATTTCCTCCTGCGGCAGCGGAAGCGTGGGCACCAACACATACACCTCGAGGTCTCAAAGGAGATCGAATGGGGCGTTTCCCAGCTTGCCAAGTCTTCAGCGCATTCCGGCATCCCGCGGCTTACCCGAGAGTTAGCAGGCGATGCTCACAGGGCCGATGAAGGCCTAGCAGTCTGGTCCGCTGGCTATTTGGGGCGCGCGGCATTTGATGATGAAAAGAAACGCGTCGTTTTGTCTTCACGGTACTGGAGGATTGGCCCTGGGGCGCTGATCGGCTCTCTCTTTGAGAGCTGGTTCCGACATCACGCGTTTCAAGCGTTGGGTCTCAGTGTCGCCCTCAGCAGGTTCTTTCAACTGGGGATACCCCTAGCGAGAATGATTTGGCGACAACTGGGCGATTCCGCCAGGCCTCGAAAGGTGCTTCTCCTCAAAGAGGTCACCTGGTTCCAAGCTGAGGTACCCAAGGCTGAAGAGTCTGATCGGCTAGCGCTCTGGTCTGAGGTCGTTGAATCCGTATCAATCGATGTTCTGATTCATGACTGGTTACCAATTACACACCCACACTTTTTTGGGTCTGAGCAAGGGGCAGATCACATTGGACTTCTCGGATTAGCAGAAAAGAGCCGAAGAGTCGTTGTTGGGTCTGATTGGCTAAAAAACCAAACCCAAAACATCCTCAAAGCCCTCGGAAAAGCAACTCCGTCGATAGTGGTTGCTGAGTTCCCCGACCTCCTCACTAGAGGGCAAGCGCAGCTGGATGAGCCACTAGAGGGCACGCCCTACATCCTATTCATTGGTGGTTTCGAGTCGCGGAAGGGCCTATCTGACTTGCTTCCCAAAATCTCCCATTTTCTTGAATCAAATCGAATGAAGCTCGTGGTGGTGGGGACGCCAAACCCTTTGAGGCGAGGAGAATTGGACCTTTACCGATATGCCAAGTCGCTAAGGAAGTGGGTTACTTGTCTCACATCGGTGAATGACGACAAGCTCGACCAGCTCTACTTGGGGGCTCGTTTCTGTATTTATGTCTCAGAGGCAGAAGGTTTTGGTTTACCGCTCGTGGAAGCGGCAAATAGGAAAAAATTGATTGTGACCAGGCCAATCGAACCCTTCATGTCCCTCTCGAAACAGATGGCTGCGGTTCGCCCAGTGTGGAAGCAAGGGATGTCAGAGTTTGAAGTTGCAGAAACACTTGCAGAGCTGGATCTGGCGGTAGCAGCAGCCCCCCAATCAACTACTTCGATTGAGAGCTGGAAGGAGTCAATCCACCCCTCAAATGTTTTGTTTGACAGGTCAGAAGGCGACTCCCCTCAAATAATCGCGCAGCGGCGCGAATCAATGAGTAAGAGAGCAAATGGGCGTTGAACCTCGGGTTCTTCTCTCTACGACCGCAATTGGGAGCCAGTATCGGAGATGGTACCGGCAGCTGTTTGAACCGAGCCACAGGTGGTTTGCGTCGAACAGAAATTGGGATTTCGTTGTAATCGATCGATTCCTCGACAAAGCTTGGCACAGCGTGGAACACATTCCGCTGCAAAAACTCCTCCTGGCAGACGAACCTGAAGTCAGCAAATACGACTGGGTTGTTCATATTGATGCTGATGTTTTCGCCAATTGGCGCTTGAACATCAACTTGCCGGAAATGTCGGAGTCTCGGGTCGGAGGGGTGAATGAATGGAATCAGCCCACTAGAGAGGCCCGAGCTGCCTGGAATCTGGAGTGGAACTGGCCCAAAACACCGACAGATTATTATTCAGCGGCGGGCTTCCCTTTAGAAACATCGATGCTTATCAACACTGGGGTTCTAGTTTTCTCGCCCCGGTACCATGGGGATTTCTTCAAAGACATTTTTCATCAGGTCGCGCCGGCCGCATCGGGTCACCCAAAGGGTTTCCATTTTGAGCAGGCAGCTATTGGCTACTACCTGCAGTTGAACGGGGTTTTCCTCGAAATGAGCAAGGAATGGAACATGATTTGGACGCTCCTTAAAGAAACCAGGAAACCAACGAGTCATCGGGCGCGGAAGAGGTTACTCTCCCACGCACTTGATCAAAACGTTTTCACTCATTTTGCTGCTGCCTCTTGGAAGCAGGAGAGATTTCAACTCCGACGCCGTTACTTAATTGGACGTCGCCCGCCTCAGATGGGCTTAACCTCTCTTGGCAGTCGACAATAGGTCTCGTTTCAATTCACAATCGCCTTCAGCAGTCACCACAGCGCTTGAACCTCATCCGAGGCGGTCTCAAAGAACCGCTTCACGTCCTGGTCGACGATGATGTCTGAGGGGCGAAGGGGCCTGGCCAAATGCAGGCCCTCGAGGCTGGTCAGCCGCGAAAACGCCACATAGGTTTGTCCCGCGGCAAACGCCCGTGGCCCCAAATCGATGACCGCTTCGTCGAGGGTTTTGCCCTGGGCTTTGTGAATGGTCACCGCCCACGCCAGCCGGAGCGGAAACTGGGTGAACTCGGCGATGACGTCGCTGCTGATTTCTTTCGTGCCCGGGTCGTAGTCGTAGCGGATCTTTTCCCAGGTCACCGGCTCCACTTCGACTGACTCCCCGTCGATATTCACCACGACGGTGTCGCCGAGCGCTTCGACCACCCCGATGGTGCCGTTGACCCATCGAGGTCCGGTGTCGCTGCCGGTGTCATTGCGCAAAAACATCACCTGGGCGCCGGGTTTGAGGGAGAGTTCCTCATCGGCGGGAAACTGGCGCGACTGGCCAAAATCACCCTCGATTTCAGCAACCGAAATCTGCTCATCCCCGTCCAGCGACGCCAGCCGGGCGTCGTTGATCCGCCGGACCGTCTCGTTGGTGGTCGCAAGCGTGATGACATCCGGATCGTCGGGCGGGATGGCACCCCGCTCGTTCAACATCCGGCCGGTGTCGGCATCCAAGCTGCCGTCACGCAGAGCGCCGAGGACACGTTGGAATTCGGGGTCGGGCTGGCGAAACACCGTGTCCAAGACGATCGTGCGTAGGGGCGCCTGCTGCCACACTTTGGCGTCAAAAAACCAGGCCGAGGCGTAGTGGTCGCGGTAGTAGTCCTTTTCGGTCTGACCGCTCACCACGGGGGCGAGTTGGTAGAGGTCACCAAACATCACCAACTGCACTCCGCCAAACGGAACCGTCTTTCGCCCCTTGGCCTGACGCAGCCGCCGATCGATCGCGTCCATCAGATCGGCGCTGACCATCGAGACCTCATCGATGACCAGCACGTCGGCAGCTCGCAACATCTGGAGGGTTTCTTTCGGACACCACCCCAGGTCCCTCTCACCGATAATCCCCAGGGGCAAGCGCAGCAGGGAGTGCAGGGTTTGACCGGCTACAGCGAGCGCCGCCACACCGGTCGGCGCAGCGACCAAGACCTGCTTGTCGGTCTGTTCGACAAACGTGTGCAGCAGGGTGGTTTTTCCGGTTCCCGCCGGTCCGGTGATGAAGACGTTGTCGAAGCTGGTTTCGAGGGTGGAGAGAATCTCGTCAAAACGGTCTGACTGGTTGGTCATAGTCCCCCGGTGTGTGGCTGTGACCAGGCTACCGGCAGCACCCAGCCTGCTTCCTAAACTGGGGGAATGAAGCGGGTCGTCATCATCGTGACCGCCGGACTGGCCGGCGTAATCGCGTTGTGGATCGGCGGGGTGGTCTGGTTGAACGCCACCGTCTACGCCCCGCAGACCCTCGTCGAGGACTACCTCGAGGCCTGGGAATCGGGGGATCTCGCCACGGCGAGCGCGCTAGCGGGCCAGGAGACCACCCCGCTGATTTCACCGGCTGCCGACGATTTGCCCCGCGGTATCGCCATCACCGGTATCCAACCGACCGACGATGGTCGCGTCCTCGTTCAAGCCAGCTACACCCTCGCCGGAGAAACCGAGTCCTCGGTGTTTACTCTCGAGCCGTTACCCAGGACCTGGGGGCTGTTTAACCGCTGGGGGTTCTCTCTGCCCCCGACCGCGACGATTTCGGCCACCGTCGACGGGCTGGACACGGTCACGGTGTCCGGAGTGGATGTCGATGCCTCCGATGCGCAGCAACTCTCGGTACTCGTTCCCGCCCGGTATTCGACCCGGGCCGGTTCACAGTGGCTGGAATCACGGAGCTTCAGTACGACAATCAGCGAGCCGGGATCGACCTGGTCGGTGCCGTTAGACCTTCGACCGACCGACGCTCTGGTCGCCGAGGTGAGTGCCGCGGTCGATGAGTATCTGGCCGAGTGCGCGATGCGCCAAGTTCTCCAACCAGCCTCCTGTCCCTTTGGTGTCCGGGTTGTTGACCGGCTGGCGACCCTTCCCACCTGGTCGATTAGTCAGCCCCCGGCGCTGTCTCTCGAGCCCACCACTGACCCCACCGCGTGGGACATGGTGGCTCTCGGCGGCGAGGCCACTATTGAGGCGACCCTGCAGTCGATTTTTGACGGGTCGCTTCGGGGCTATGAAGAGCGCGTGTCATTTGGTCTCACCGGATCAATCGTCGGACTCGACACCGACTCCCCGGCACTCAGGATCGACTAGTTCCCGCCCGAGCTTCGGCCTCGGCGCGCTGACGCAGCATCTCGTTGTAGGCCTGGAGCTCGGCGTCGTCGTCGCGGTCGGCTTTACGGTCGCGACGTTTTTGTTCCCGCTCATCTCCCCTGCTCCACGCCCACGTGACGAGGATGGCGAGCACCAGGGTGGGGATTTCTCCGAGGCCCCAGGCGAGCTCGCCTCCCTGCTGCTGGTCTTCCAGTGGGGGAAGTCCCCATTCGCGACCCATCGCGCCAAACCATTCGGGCACCAGAAGACCCTCTCCCATAATCAGGCCCAGGCCAAAGAAGGCGTGAAAGGCCATAGTCGCCAGGACGATGACCAGGCGGAAGGGATAGGGCGGACGATGCGGGTGGGGGTCGCCGTCGATGAGCACCTGGGCGAAGAGGTAGCCGCTGATCAAAAAGTGCAGGGTCATCCAGACGTGACCGAGGTGGTCTTCCAGAGCCCACTGGAACAGCGGCGAGTAGTAGAAGACGATCAGGGAGACGGCAAACAGTGGGGCGGCAACCAGGGGGTGTCCCACCACACCCAAATACTTGGAATTGACCGCGGCGAGTATCCACTCGCGGGGCCCACGCGAGCCGTCTTTTCTGGCATCGATCGCGCGGGCGGCCAAGCTCACCGGAGTGGAGAGCACCCAGAGCAGCGGAATGGCCATGCTGAGGATCATGTGGGCGACCATGTGCACGCTGAAGAGATAGATGCCGTAGACGTAGAGACCGGAGCTGGTGGAGAAGAACAACAGCACCATTCCCGATACCCAGAAGATGGTCTTACTCATCGGCCAGCGGTCTCCGCGGGCGCGCAGGCGGCGAACGCCCGCGAGGTAGAACGCCGAACCAAACACGGCAATCAGCGCCCAGAGCAGGTCCAGCTCCCAGACGGTGAACACTTTGCCCCAGTCGAACTCGGGAGGCAGCGGTTTACCGGTGAGGTATTCCGCCGGAGTGGGGGAGGCCAGTTCGCTTCCGGGAATATCGTCCACGGGGGTTTCGGTGCGGGCCAGAGCGACGGCGAGCCCCACGGCGACACCCATAATGGCGATTTCGGTGAGTACCGTCCGCCAGAGTGTCCCGGCAGCAGACAGCGCTGATTGCTTGACCTGGGCGATGAGTCGGAGTCGGTAGTAGGCGCCAGCAGCGATCAGCAGTGTCAAGATGACCGCTTTGGCTACGACAAGCTGGCCATACGGGGTGGCGAGGCCTTCTGGCCCGCCCACACGAATCGCGGAACTCAGCAGACCCGAGGAGCCAACCACGATGGCCGAGGTGAGCGCGATGCTCGAAAAACGCTCGAGGCTGGATGCCAATAGGGTCGGCTTGGATCGCAGCACGGGCATCGCCAACGCGAAGGCAACCAGACCCCCCACCCAGAAGCCGATGAACACGTTGTGTAAAAACGCCGAGGTGACCGCCTGGTTGTGCGAGGCAGCCCCGGCCGCGTGACCCAATTCGGACAGCGGCCACAGTGCGGCAACGGCCAGCACCCCGGTGGCAAATACCGGTGCGTAGGCTCTGGAGCCAATCGCCATGATGGTGGTTGCCGCGGCGAGAATCGTCGACCACATCCACGCGCGGCCGAATTCTGTCTGGGAGAAAAACAGCGCCAACAGGTTGCCGTATTGGTCGGTGGCGCTCACCGGCTCGAGGTAGACCGCCTGGAAGGTGAGAAAGGCGGCGACCACGCTGGAGACTGTCCACGTGGCCGCAGACCAGCCGGCTAACTGCATGGTCTTTTCGTAGGCCGGAGAGTCTGACGGCAGAGCCAAGGCGGCAAATAGGAGTGCACCGAGGGTGAGGCTGGACGAGATCCGCAGCACCAGCATCGCCGCGGGCAGCCCGTATCTCACCCCCACGCCGGGGTCGACGAGCAGAGGGGCGAGCGCCGCTCCGCCAAAGAGCAAACCCGCAATGACCGCGACAATGCCCGCGCCGGCCATGACGGCCAGTGGCGCGCGGGAGAGCCGGGTCGGCGTGGTCACTGTCACCTCTTCAGGCTAGGTCATCGCTGTGAATGCTCCCCGGGAGGACTACCCCGCTGTGCGGCGGTGGTTTGCTGACACAATGGCGGCATGCACGCGATACAGGTTTCTCAGACCGGTGGACCCGAGGTCCTGGAGTATGTCGAGGTCGACACTCCTCAGCCAGGTCCCGGCGAGGTACTGGTCAAGGTCCACGC
>CAJXYC010000027.1 GCA_913063365.1 uncultured Cellulomonadaceae bacterium | reverse complement strand
CCCACAGTCCAGTCCGCGAGCGCTACTCCCCACGAGCAAGACCCACGAGTTGACGCCGAACTCTCCGCTGATCTGAGCTTTCACTCCGGCGCTACGGCTCATTTCCGCTCGAGCTTTCTGTTGCCAGAAATGACCTTCACCATGCATATCAGGGGCTCCGAGGGTGAGGCACTGGCCCACAACTTCTGCGTCGCAGCGCTCGATAACCGCATCACCGTGGTCTCCGGTGGGGAGCGCCGCGTGGAACATCACGGAGACAAGACCACCTACACCTACCAATTAGAGGCCTTTGGCCGAGCTGTTCGAGACGGCGAGGGCATTCCCACCGATGCTGAGGACGCCTTCACACAGGCGAGCCTGATTGATCAGTGTTACGAAGCGGCCGGGCTTCCGCTTCGGCCACGGAGTGTCGTCTAGCTACTCGATAACCTCGGGGATTCCGGTTCCGCCAGCGTCCGAATCGTCGGACGGCCCGTCAGAGCCCGGAGAGTCTAGATCCTCAGGTTCCTCTTGCACCTCTGGTTCGGGGGCGCCAAACCAACTCGTGAGAAACTCCACCATCCTGGTCGCCAGCCCGCGCACTGCCTCGACAAGACTGATGCCTTCCGTGGCCTGTTCGTCAATTCCTTCTTGATCAACCTGTTCCGGTTCAAGTGGTATCGAGAGACCCTCACCAGTCAGAGCGGCGTCGACGTCGGCCTCAAAGGACTCGATTGCGAGCCGCGGAGTGTTGTAGTCGAAGGTTTCTGACTCGATGGGCGAATCGGGGAAGGACAGGCGAACATCGGGCCCTTCACGGGGATCTTCTTTCTGGTAATTCGAGAGGGTGCCGTCAATACGCTGTGTGACGGTTGACCCATCCTCTGAGACATAGGTTTGCGAGCTGTTGAGCTCAGTCCTCGTGGACATATAGCTCCGCATTGACTCTCGGTCTCCCGGCACGACTCCCGGTTTGATTGTGGTGGTCGATTGTGATGAGACGCCGCCTGAGGAGGATTGATTGTTCAAAATGAATCGATCGCTCTTCTCGTCCCACTTGGCATTGTTCCAGCCGGCAACGTTTCCGTCCTCGGACGCACCTGTCTGAAAACGCATGACGACACCGGGCTGACGCTCGGCCATCCTCTTTTTGGTGTACTCCCAATCGGCCATCGAGTTGTAGTTCCCTACGACGACGGTCAAGACTTCACCGGTCTCCTTGTCAACGGCGGCCCATCCCCCGAGACCATTGAAGGCTTCGGGTGGCGGGACGTAATCATCCCAGTCATCCCCACCGCTCGCCTGGCCCGACGTGTCGGAGCCTGATTCAGCCGGTGCCTGGGACTCCGTCTCATCGTTGTCTCCCGGAGTCGGTTCCGCCGGCGCACTGTCCTCACCGCCGGACTCTGACGCCCCGTCGGACGATTCTTCCGGTTCGGGTTCCGGCTCAGGTTCGGGTTCCGGCTCAGGTTCGGGTTCTGGTTCCGGTTCGGGTTCCGGCTCAGGTTCGGGTTCCGGCTCAGGTTCGGGTTCGGGTTCTGGTTCGGGTTCTGGATCTGATTCCGCCTGACCACTGTCCTCTGCTGGGGCCTCCTCTTCGGCCCAGGCAAGCGAAGGGCTCAATGCGAGGAGACCAGCAATCGCCAGACTGGAGAAAACGTGCTTCGACGGCTTTAACATCCTGAAAAATTACCACCGAAGAGAATCCTAAACAAGGTTTTTAAGAAAAAATTCACTTTTTCTCCTCAGCCACGCACCAGGAAATCGCACTACGGTCTGTGTCGTGAGTGGGCTGTCCCGATTGCTCCGGCAAACAGATTCCTTCGTCATCCGTTTCATGGACGTCGTGGGGATTCCCTTCCTCCGTGTCGGCGTCGGAGTCGTGTTCATCTGGTTTGGTGCCCTGAAGCCGCTGGGCTTAAGCCCCGCGGAAGATTTGCTTGCGGCGACGGTCTATTGGTGGACTCCGGAGCTGGTCGTTCCCGCCATTGGTTACTGGGAGGTACTGATCGGGATTGCGTTTTTGATTCCATCCATGACCAGAGTCGCGATTTTCTTGCTCGCACCCCAAATGGCAGGGACTTTTCTTCCCTTGGTCCTTCTGCCTGAGGTGGTGTGGACGTCGTTCCCGCTGGGGCTCACTCTTGAGGGGCAATACATCATCAAGAACCTTGTGGTTATTGGAGCGGCACTGGTGATTGGCTCCCGAGTGGAGGCCCTCCGTGTGACCCGGCTGGACCAGGCACGGACAGGACAGGTCGCCACCCAGTAATTCGTCACCGGTCCGACCTACACTGACCGTGAGGGAAGGGAGTCTCGCATGGCTGTGTGGTTATGGCTCCTCGCTGCGGGTGCCTTATTTGTTCTGGAGACGCTCACGGCAGACCTTCTCTTTGCCTCTCTGGCTGTGTCGGCCACCGCGGCGATGCTGACGGCGTGGGGCGGAGGCGGGTTCCTGGCGCAGGGAATCGCTTTTGCGGTCTCTGCGGTCGTCACGGTTTTCCTGCTTCGACCACTCGCGTTGCGGGAAATGGCGAAACGAACCAGGAAAACGGCCACCAATACCGAAGCGCTGCTCGGGGCAGTAGCGAAGACCCTGTCGACTGTCGGAGCTGATGAGGGTCAAATCAAGCTTCAGGGAGAAGTCTGGTCCGCGCGGAGTACTGGGGAGAGCATCCGGGCCGGACAAAGCGTGGTTGTCAGCGAAATCGATGGAGCCACCGCCGTGGTGTCTCCAATGCCAAAGGACTAGGGAGAACCCGAGATGGATCTACTTATACCGCTGATTCTGATTGTTGTTGTCGTTGCTTTCTTTATTCGGGCAATCCGGATCATTCCCCAAGCCAACGCCGGCGTGGTGGAGCGTCTGGGGCGCTACGACCGGACCCTCGAGGCGGGACTAAACCTCATCATCCCCTTCATTGACAGGCTCCGGCCGCTGGTGGACCTGCGTGAGCAGGTCGTGAGTTTCCCTCCGCAGCCAGTTATTACCTCCGACAACCTGGTGGTCGAAATTGACACCGTTGTCTACTACCAAGTCACCAATCCGAAATCGGCCCTCTACGAAATCGAAGATTTTGTGATGGGAATTGAACAAATCACAATCACGACCCTTCGAAACGTGGTGGGAGGAATTGACCTGGAGCAGGCACTGACCTCACGAGAGACCATCAACGCAGCTCTGCGAGGAGTACTGGATGAGGCAACCGGCAAATGGGGTGTCAGAGTCAACCGCGTCGAAATCAAAACCATCGAACCGCCGGAGACGGTCAAGGTGGCCATGGAGTTACAGATGCGAGCGGACCGAGAAAAGCGAGCTGCGATCTTGACGGCTGAGGGCGAGAAACAGAGCCAAATTCTGACCGCTGAGGGCCAAAAGCAGGCGGCAATCTTGAGCGCCGAGGGAGACGCGCAGGCCGAGATTTTGCGTGCCGAAGGCGAGGCGAAGGCGGTGACCGAAGTCTTCGATGCGGTGCGCTCGGCGAAGCTCGATAGCTCCATGTTGGCGTATCGGTATCTGGAGCAACTTCCAGAACTTGCCAAGGGAGACGCGAATAAAGTGTGGGTCATTCCGGGAGAGCTCTCGGGAGCAATGCAGCGTCTGGCAGACGCGTTCACCGGAAAGAAGTAGGAGAAACTATCGCCGAAAGGAGAGACGGGATGCCTTCCCAGGACACTCCTCCGCCATCACAGTTTGACGTGGTCGAGAGGCTGAACAACGCCTCATCTCCCGCCATCACCATCTCGGGCATTGTGTTTGTCGCCATCGGCTTTGTCTTACTGGTGATTGGCGCAGTCTTTATCGTGAACCGGTTTGATTCCAACGGAGTCGCCGTCGCTGTTGCTGTGTTAGGCGGCGCGGTGGGTGTGTTTGCGCTCTCGCTTTTTGGGCGCTTCGTCTCTGCCGAGATCACGAAAGCGCTCCGTGCTGCCGAAGAGGCGAAAAAAGAACGCGCTGGCTAAACCGCCCGGCGACGCCTCAGTACTTCATCAATGTCGGGGGTAGCTGTCCCCGAGCGATCGATTCGTCCCATTTGGTCAAACTGTGAAACCGGGGCGAGCTTCTTCGCTTCTGCCGCAGCTTCTTCGGGACGTGCTTGTGCTGCCGCGCGACGAGCCTGCTTCAACAACTCCTCCCGTGAGGGAAGAGGCGCATCCTGGGCAGAGATTGCCTGCCTGCTTGAGAGGGGCTCTGGAAGGCGGGGGACTCGGGCCGACGTGGCTACCGGACGCGGAGCTTGAGGTCTGACCGGTGCCGCTGCGGGAGCGACAGTGACCGGTCGCTTGCCCGAGCGCGCCAAGACGCCCAAAACGGCGATTCCGATGAAGGTTTTGCCAGCCAAAGCAGCGGTGACCCAGAACGCCGCCTGCAGGCTGATTGAGGACACCAGTCCCGCCAGCCCAATCGCGGTGAAAAGAGTGGTGGTGGAGCGCAGAATTCGGCGACGCCTCGCCCGGAGTTCCTCATCAGAGTAGGACTGGGAACGGAGAACCCGTTCTGCTTCGCGGTGCTGCTTGGCCACTTCTCTGGCGGTGAGTTCGGTGCGAAGCTCTTCGGTTGGTTCGGCCGTTTCTGCCAAGACCCTCAGCGTCTGGCCGAGTCGCGCAGCGTTTCGCTCGGTCGCGAGATACTCACTGCGGCGAAGCCAGATCGGCACGAGGTAGACAAGCCACAGCACGCCCGCCACGGCGAGCAGGACCGCAGTACCTGAAAACGGCGTTTCCACGCGTTTCAGGCTAAGAGGAAGGAGCCGTGGAACCGGGCAATGGCAGGGCGCCGGCGTGTTTAGCGGGGTGGAAGGTGCAGTGGTGTGCGCATTTGAATCCGCACATATTCAGGGATTTCTGACACCCCCGATGGAACCTGGCCGTTTTCGTAACGGTGCAGGATGCCTTGAGGCACTTCCTCGACGGTCAGGGCATAACACAGGTGATCTCGCCATCCGCCATCGATGTGGATGTATCTCCGTCGGTAACCCTCGAAACGAAAACCAAGCTTTTCAACGATGCGGACCGAGGCCGTGTTTTCCGGGCGGATGCAGATCTCCATTCGATGGAGAGCCTTTTCGAAGAACAAGTAGTCGGTCACCAGTGCCACCGCCACCGGCATGATGCCTTTCCCAGCCTGCGACTGGATGATCCAGTAGCCAAGGCTGGCGGAGCTCAAGGAGCCGTAGGAAATTTGCGAGACATTGAGCTGGCCGACCATTTCGCCGTCGACCTCCACCACCAATGGAAGGCCATATCCCTTCCTCGCCTGTTGAAGCAAAGACCTAATGGACTGACGCTGATCAAACGCGGCGAGAGACATGACGGGGTGGGTCGCCTCCCACGGCTGCAGCCACGCACGATTGGACGACAGAAGCTTTTCCATCCGCCTGGCATCGCGCACCCGCACCCCGCGAAGGGTGACCAGGCGGTGTCGAAGGACCGGCAGTGTCTGGCTCACAGCGACTACAGGCGCCCCTCGCTCCCGATGAACTCGTGCAGCCACGACCGAAAATCTGGTCCGAGGTCCTCTCGGTTACTGGCCACCCGGACGATTGCCTTCAAGTAATCGAGTCGGTCCCCGGTGTCGTAGCGGAGCCCCTTAAAGACCACACCCATCACACCCCCGCCTGCGCCGGACGTGGCGAGGTCTTTCAGCGCGTCGGTGAGCTGAATCTCACCGCCTGAGCCCGGGGTGGTTTTTTCCAACGCGTCGAAAATCTCCGGCTGCAGCACATATCGACCAATAACGGCCAAGTTGGAGGGGGCGTCATCGGCGGATGGTTTTTCCACGAGGTCTGTCACCCTGACGACTCCCTCGTCTTCGGTGTGTTCCACCGTCGCGATGCCGTAGAGGTGAACCTGCGAAGGGTCGACTTCTTGGAGCGCCACGATGGAAGCCGGTTGCTTGTCGTGGACCTCAATCATCCGGCGGAGGAGATCTTCTCTCTCGTCGATGATGTCGTCTCCCAACAGCACCGCAAATGGCTCCCATCCAACGTGCATATTTGCGCGCAGAACGGCGTGCCCAAGCCCCATCGGATCGCGCTGCCTCACGTAGTGCATATTGGCCAGATGCGTCGACTGGTGAACTTCCCGCAGTCGTCGGTCATCACCCTTTCGCTCGAGTACTGATTCGAGCTCGGTGTTCCGATCAAAGTGATTTTCTAGCGCGTTCTTGTTCCGCCCAGTAATCATCAGGACATCGGTGAGGCCCGCTCCGACTGCCTCTTCAACCACATACTGAATCGCAGGTTTATCGACTACCGGAAGCATCTCTTTCGGCATCGCTTTCGTGGCCGGAAGAAACCTCGTTCCAAGCCCCGCCGCTGGGATGACGGCCTTCACAATCGGCATAGAGACACCCTAGTGGGCGACCTAGACTGGGCGCATGAGCGAGGCTGCGCCCCAGCTGAAGGCGGCGTTGCGCGCAGATGCACGGGAGCGTCGGCGGACGATGACCCTGGATGCGCAGGAGTCAAGCGCCCAGGGAATCCTCACCCAACTGCAGACGCTTGTGACGGAATTAGGCGCAAAGAGGATTGGCTGCTACCTCTCCACCGTTGATGAACCCCCCACCAGGGAGTTCATTGAGTGGGCTCTCGAGCAGGAGATGGAAGTGTTGTTGCCCATTAGTCGTGATGACGGTCTGCTCGACTGGGCACATTTTTCGGCCGGTGACGAAGGTGTCGACCGTTTAGGCATGCCCATCCCGTTGGGAGACCTCCTGGGCCCTGTCGCTATCGACACCGTCGACGTGTTGGTAGTGCCTGCTTCCCTGGTCGACCGGGACGGGATGCGGATGGGCTGGGGCCGGGGATATTTTGATCGGACTCTCGGTTCCATGGGGCACAGGCCCCCTGTCTTCGCCGTGGTTTATGATCATGAGGTCGTCGATTCGGTGCCACGCGAAACCCACGATCAACCCGTGGATGGTGTGGTCACCCCCTCCGGAATCATCCGATTCCAGTGAACTCGACCTGATCGCAAAAAAGGAAACCCGTGCCCACCTACTCCTATCGCTGTCGAGACTGCGGGGTGGAATTCGACACCCAGCAGTCCTTTAGTGACGCCGCGTTGACCGAATGTCCAGAGTGCAAAGGCTCCCTGCGGAAGCTCTTTAGTCCCGTGGGGGTCACGTTCCAGGGCTCTGGTTTCTACCGCACCGACTCGCGGGCAGACGCCAAGAAACAGTCAGCATCGGCATCAAAGCCCGCGAAGAAAAAGAAAAAGGACAAGAAATCCTCGGCGCCTGCCAAGGCAAAGAAGTCGACGTCTTAGTAGTGCGGAGGCTTGTCGCCCAACAGCCTCTCGTCATTGTCACCCTCTGAGTGACGCTCGGGCTCTGCCTCTGGATGTGGGTCAGTGCCCTCGGGAGCGGGTGCCTGGGCCCGGCGCCGCGGCGGACGAGACGGCGGCTCAGTTTCCTTCTGGCTCATCACTCTCAGCGACGGTATCCGACTCGACTGGGTCATCGACCACCGGCACTTCCACACCAATCCCCGCCATGCGCGCAATCCGTTCGGCCACCGCTTCGGGGTCGGCGAACAGTTCAAAGGAATGCACTCGGAGGTAATGCCAGCCGAGCCTGGTGAGCGCCTGAGGACGGAGTCGAAGGCCTTCTCGAATAGACATCTCGAGTAGTTGTTGGTCAGTGTCAACCGCGACGCAGACACCGTGAGCGGTGGCCGCCAACGGTATTGAGCCGTGGTGGTCGACACTCACGGTCATTCCGCGGCGCCGCAACCGCTCTGCCAAGTCCGTCAACAACGGATCGGGCGTGTGAGCGTGTTCGGGAAGCGCGGGTGGGTTCTCCACTTCGGACAACACCTTGCCAAGCGCCCGGACTGCTGGATCAAGTCGCGAGTCCGTGAGTTCCTTCGGTTCCACACAGCTCACGATGTGGAGATGCCGGCGCGCGCGCGTGAGACCAAGGGCAAGAAGACGCTCGCCACCAGATTCCGACAGCATGCCCAAATCACTCAACACCCGGCCGTGGGGAGTCCGACCAAATCCGAGGGAGAAGATCACTCGGTCACGGCTCAACCCGTGAGCTTGGCGGAGGGTCACCGCGACAAAGGGTTCTTTTGCTTCGGCCGTGAAAAATTCTTGAACCTCTGGCCGGCTGTTTACTTCGCGGGCCACACCCTCAAAGACCCGCTGGGCGTGCCGGGGACTTGCCGTGATCACCATGAGCGACTCATCGGGGTGGTTGACGGCATGGCTCATCACCCGCTGAACGACATCGCGGACTTCCGCGTCGACACTTTCAATCACGCCAGAGATCGGATCAGGTAACCCGAAACCATCCTCGACCACACTGAGCTCGAGGCTGCGGTGCCCCAAGAAGCTTCCCGCCCACGGCAAGGACGCCACGTCACCGGCGTAGAGGTTCCGATCCACCATGTCTGCCAGATCATCACCGGTCACCCGGTAGCTGCGGGTCAGCTGATGGCCAGGAAGAATCTCGGCGAGCACCCCCCAAGCCGACTGCGGGTGGAGCTCTTCGAGATCCACATCGCTTCCCACTTCGTCGCGCCACACACCCACCTCGAATGGCTCCGGCCGTTGTGTCACCGGATCCCCAAACGCGACAACTTGCGAGGCGCGCTTAATCGCGGGGGCTACCTCAGGAATGGTCACAGCCCCGGCATCAATGACAAACACCGCGTCAAATCCCATCGCGGCGGGCAGGGAGTGAATGTCATAGGGACTTGCCAACCAGACAGGCGCGAGCGCGCGGGTGAGGTGCGGTGCGTGGTCGTGCAATTCCGTGGGGGTGGCCGTGCCGGCACGAAGTGCGGTTTTCAGCCAGTTCGCTTCCTCGGGCCAATCCATGAGACCCACTGACCATCTCTCGGCTAGCTGCCACCCCAACCGGCGGGCATTGCTCGAGGCGTGTGCCTCGTCGACGAGTCGGTAGTCAGATTCCAGCCGCTGCAAAATATCCCGGTCTTGTCCGAGGAGGTCCTCGTGAGACTCGAGGATCTTCTGAAGAGCACCACGCCACCAGGCATATTCCAATTCGGCTCCCACACGGCTGGCGTCAACGTGTCGCTGCGCGAGGTCATCCACGAGGGGACCCAAGTCCCATTCCTGGAGAGTGGAGGTGACCTGCGCGCGATCCTCGAGGGTGCGCAGCACGTCAGATTCTCTCGCAAGCTCGGCCATGAGTGACGTGAGCTCATCAAGCTTCAGCTCAGCAAGGTGCTCGGTCTCTGCCCGACCGAGAGTCCTGGACAGCTCGTTGACGTCGTCTTCTGCTTGCTGAAGAAGCGGGTGAAGATCTGCAAGACCCGGCGGAACACTTGGTGGGTGACCTGTTTCGACGAACCGGTGCCAGGTCTGGCGCTGGTCGTTGATCCGGACAAGCGACTCGTGCAGGTCACTGACGTGCATGCCCGGACGGATGTACTCCTTCGCCAAGGACTTCAGACGACGTCGTTGCACGCGGGAGAGCTGAGCCTGCTGCTCTGAAGATCCCGTGGCCGAGATGAGGTCGGTAAGGGGCCTGTCGAATACCGCCGGTTGGAAACGGTCTAGGCTCTCACGCAAATCCACCAAGAGGTGGGTAAAGAGCGCGAGCTCCCCAAAATTCCGTGGGGTCGGCAGCGGAGTGTGGCCGATGACCTGCTCGGACAACTCCACCAACCGCGGCAGTGTCTCCTCCGCCAGTCTCCGTGCCATCTGCTGGGAGCGCTGGGCGTGGTCGAAAGTCTCAAACTCGACGCCGTACCACGGAGAATCGTCAGGTCCAAAGCGGAATTGGCCAAGCTCCGCGGCATCGCGGAGGAGTTGCGCCGCCTCACTGCGCGAGGTGGCGAGTTTGGTGAGCGCAGTGTCGCTCAGTTTTGCGGGGCTCTCCGGGGCATTCTCTGACGAGCCCAGATGTGAGAGCGCGTGGATGCACTCCATCAAGCTCACCCGCAGCGTCTCATCGGTGTGTGTCAGGGCACCGCGATAACGAACAATCACCTCTCGCAGGCGCTGGAGTGCCCCGTCCACGTCACTGGCATCGACTGCTGTGGCGGCTTCGTTTCTCCCAATCGAGCGAATCAAGTCTCGATGGATATCGGCCAGACGAACGGCCATCCCGGGAAGGGCTGTCCGGGCAAGTCGATCAGACACCGCCTGCAGAGATGCTCGGCGAGGGCTCACGACCAGCACCCGTTTATTCGCCGCAACCAATGCGCCAAGCGCATTCACAATGGTCTGGGTCGATCCGGTGCCCGGCAGAGTGCGGACCGTCATGGAATTGCCGGCCAGGATATGCGTGACAATCAGGTCCTGCTCGGTATCCGCATCGACGATAAGCCTGTCCACCTCGGGGCTTCGCCGATCGGCATCGGGCACCTCGACCGGCACCCGTGATTGCCTCACCTGTTGCAACGCAGCGGGGTTACCCCCAATGGCATCGAGGAGCGGGTGTGAGAGCTGTTCCGCATCAGTCAGCAGCGGAGCGGCCACGTCAGCAAAGGAGCTCACGACGAGTTGGGCTTTCACCGTGACGTCGTCGCGGTGGGCGGTGAGATCGCGAAGCCGATCGAGGGCGGCGTTTGGTCGGAACGCACCACTGTCGTCGGTCAGTCGAACGAAAGCGTCGGCGTCTAAGTGAAGCTCGAGGTGTCTGGCAAATTCTCGCTGTAACGCAGGGTTGAGTCGGATACCCGAGCGTCGCAGGGTGAATTCGATATCGGAGCCCCTGCGTCGAAGGCCCACGGGACGAAGCAGGAGTGGACCCCGGAAGGTGGTGTCGTGGTGGCGCCACTGGACCAGGCCGATACCCAACTGAATCGAATCAATCCCTCGCGATTGGTAGAGCTCGGTGAAGTGGGTATAGAGGGCAGTGGCGGCTTCATGAGCCCCTCGGCGCTGGACATCGTCACGGACCAGGTTGCTAAGCAATGTGGGAGACCCGGCGATAAACCGGGCGAGACCGCCGGGGTGGCTGTGTCCCAAATCGATGGCAATGGAGGTCTCCGGATCGAAGTGGATGAGCGGATTCCGCCCGCCCACATGGGCCAGCTGGGAGCGCCATTCGTCCCATGCCGAGGCCGCTTGATTCACCGGGACCGCTTCTGGGTCTCCGACAGATACCTGAGAGGCAAATTCCTGGGTCGGCGGCAACGCCTGGCTCCACAGGTCACCGGCCTGTGGAGTGTCGTCGACTGAATCGGCACGCCACACGCCAAAAACCCTATGGTTTTGGCTGTCTCAGCCCGGGTATCCCACGCCGTCACCGGCGGGGTGCCAAGAAAGCGCCCCTGGAGGGACTCGAACCCCCAACCCTTTCCTTAGGACGGAACTGCTCTTCCATTGAGCTACAGAGGCAACACCCGTCAGTGTATCCGGGGCCTGGTTCGCTCAGGCAGCCTGCGCGAGGTATTCCTCCCAGTGTGGCTGCGGGCGCTCGATGCCCCTGACCAACCAGGCAGTCCCGTAGGGGGCCTTCGGCGGGTTCGCGATCGACCAGCCCATTTCTTGGGGAGTGCGATCACCTTTGATGTTGTTGCACTTTAAGCAGCACGCGACCAAGTTCTCCCACGAATCACTTCCCCCGCGAGAGCGGGGAATGACGTGGTCAATGGTGGAGGCATTGGACTGGCAGTAGGCGCAGCGGTGTCCATCTCGGCGTAAGACGCCCCTCCTCGACACCGGCACACTTCGACCGTGTGGAATACGGACATAGCGCTTCAGCACGATGACAGTGGGTCGCTCGTAGTCACCCATCAGAGTGCGGACTGGGTGCTGGTGGTCTTGTTCGAGGACAGTGGCTCGCCCATTCATCACCAGCACCATCGCGCGGCGGTAGGAGACCACAGACAGGGGTTCATATCCAGCGTTCAACACAAGAGTGCGCCGGGCTGGCTCACTCAAGACCGGAGCCTGCTGTCTGTCCATTACCAACGTCACGACGCCTCCCCGGTCGAGATTGTGGGCACAAAAAAAGGCACCGTCAACAGACGATGCCTAGGAGTCACGGCGTGCCGACACGCAACCGCGCGTGGCCGGTGACCCACGTGTATCCGGAAGTGCGTGCGGGAATCACAGACAGGGCGCATGGCGTCAGACAGCACAGCGTCTCCTTCCATCAGTGATTCACCGAATATCAGGGAGTGTACTGCGGGAATATGGACATCTCGTTGATGTCCGAGTGATTGGCTCGCGTGTCGCCTACGAGCTCACGTAGAGATGAGTGGCTGTCTCAAAATCGACGACAACCTCGCGCCCGACAGAATCGGCGCTCACCGCGACTTCGCCATCTCCGCGACGCTCTGCATGGATGTGGGCTCCAGGAACGATTCCGGCCGCATGCAATGTGTCGAGCAGAGCGGAGTCGAACTGTGCAGGCTCCCCCAGTCTTTTCAGCTCCCCGTCCACCGGGTCCGAGAGGAGATCAGTAAGCCTGGTTACCCCCTCGAGGAAAGGTCGAGCTGGGGTGCCTCCAATCACCTCCAGCGCGGGAATGGGGTTTCCATAGGGCGATTCGGTTGGGTGGTCCAACATCTCGAAAAGCCGCCGTTCCACGTGCTCGCTCATGACGTGTTCCCAGCGGCACGCCTCCTCGTGAACAAGCGACCAATCGAGACCGATGACATCGGCCAGGAGGCGCTCGGCCAAACGGTGCTTCCTCGCCACCGACAGGGCTCGCTTGCGACCTGCTGCGGTCAGAGTCAGGGTTCGATCCGCTTCGACGACGACCAGCCCGTCGCGCTCCATCCGGCCGATGGTCTGTGACACCGTCGGTCCCGAGTGGCCAATCCGCTCAGCAATTCGGGCACGGAAAGCCTGAATCCCCTCTTCCTCCAGATCGACAATCGTGCGCAGATACATCTCTGTTGTATCGACTAGATCGGTCATCGCCTCGGCACTGTTTCGTCGGGTGGTTTGGTTAGGCAAAGCTTACCCAGCACACAGAGCGGCTCCGAAGCCGGCCCGTAGGATGGCGGGGTGGCTGGCATCACCATTCCTGTAGACCTTCTTCCTCTCGATGGACGATTTGGCGCAGGCCCCAGCAAAGTTCGGGCCGAACAACTCGACCACCTGATGACCCACCAAGGCCTACTCGGCACTTCTCATCGACAGGCCGGAGTGAAAGACCTCGTCGGACGAGTGCGGACTGGTCTGCGGGAGCTCTTTGGTCTGCCCGACGGTTATGAGGTGGTCCTCGGCAATGGCGGGTCGACGGCCTTCTGGGATGTGATGGCGAGCAGCCTGATTGAGAAACGCTCGGCACACCTGAGCTTTGGAGAATTCGGTGCGAAATGCGCCACCTCTGCAAAAACCCCATGGCTGGAAGAGCCGATTGTGGTCTCGTCTGAGCCAGGTACCGTCGGTTCGTTTGATGGCGACGAGCCCGCCGACGTCTTCGCCTGGCCCCACAACGAAACATCCACTGGTGCATCCGCACCCGTCACGCGGGTCCAAGGCGCTGACCCCTCCGCTCTGATGGTGGTCGATGCGACCAGTGCGGCTGGGGGCATTGATTTTGATGTGACGCAGTCGGATGTGTACTACTTCGCACCGCAGAAGAATTTCGCGAGCGACGGTGGTCTCTGGTTCGCGCTGTGCTCCCCGGCGGCGATTGCCCGGGCCGAAAAGCTCGGCGCTAGCGAGCGCTACATCCCCCCATTTCTCAGTCTGCAGTCGGCCATCGAGAACTCGAGGCTGAACCAAACCTTGAACACTCCGGCGATTGCCACCTTGCTACTGATGGAGGCTCAGCTGAACTGGATGAACGGGTTGGGTGGCCTCGAGGCGTGTGCGGGACAGACTTCTGAGAAAGCGGGCCTTCTCTACTCGTGGGCGGAGAAACACGAAGCTCTCAGTCCTTTCGTTGGCAACCCTGATCACCGCTCCCCCGTCATCGTGACAATTGATGTCGACGACTCCATCGACGCCACCGCACTCACCTCGGTCCTTCGCGAAAACGGGGTCGTCGACACAGAGCCGTATCGGAAACTGGGTCGGAATCAGATTCGAATCGCGACGTTCGTGGGCATCGCGACTGACGACGTCGAAAGGCTTATCGCGAGCATCGACTACGTCCTCGAGCGGCTCTAGTCCTCCACGTCGATGTGGTCGAACACATCGTTTGGTTCGTCAGGCACCTCGAGGGCCTCGGGGTCGAGGTCGAGTTGATCAATATCGACTCCGTCGATGTCCCCCTCGGCGAGGTCGGCTTCATCGACCGCGTCATCGTCATCGCTCGCGCTGTCGGCCTCGTGTCGGCGGTATTCCTCTAACCGTTCTTCCCACGGCACCCAATCGGGGGCGACGAGCGCGTCTGGTCCGGGGAGGAGATGTAGTTCCATCACTCCGAGCTCGCCGCCGTCACCATCGGTGAGGGTCACGACCCACTGCCAACCCGGATAGCCAGAGAGCAAAGAGTCAAAGCGGACGGTGTGCACACCGCCGTCTGTTTCGACGGGATGGGCAGGGCCGATTTGGTTTTCTGGCGCCGTGTCGAGCACCGCGGCTTTCGCCAGCTCGTGAATAGTCGATTCGGCCGGGGCTTTTTTCTTAGCCATCGAAGTCGTCGGCTACCCGTCGCAGCATGGCGGCAACTTTTTGGGAAAAATCTCTCTCGGGATAGTGGCCTTTACGCAGGCCCCCTCCGACACGGTCCAGGATCTTGACGAGGTCCTCCACAATGACCGCCATATCGTCGGCAGACTTCCGGTCTCCGCGTTGCAGGTGAGGAGTCTCCAGAACCCGGACGCTCAGAGCCTGGGCTCCCCTTTTTCCTTCGACCACACCAAACTCCACCCGGGAGCCTGATTTGACGACCGCGTCGTCTGGAAGCACAGAGGCGGGAAGAAAAACTTCTTGTCCGTCGTCGGACTGAATGAACCCAAAACCTTTGTCTCGGTCATAAAACTTGACTTTTCCCGTGGGCATCGCGTCTTCCCTCCTCTCGCCTGAACTGTCAGGATTTCCAGGATACTGCCCTCACCTGCGCGGATAGGCTGGATGGATGACCACCGCCACTCCGTCAGAACCCACTCGGCTGGAGAGAATCCTGGCGGTCATGGTGGCCGGCATTGTCGGAATGAGCATTGTCGCCTTCCTCGCCATCATCGTGGGCTCCTGGCGAGGAATGACCAGTGCGGACTTTTCGGAAGGCATTTGGCCGACCATCAGCTTTGTTCCGCTCATCGGCCTGCCCATTGGTTTTCTGCTGATCCTGTCTCTCCTGGTGGTGAGTACGCGTCGTCGTCGCGCCGGTGAGGCGGAAGACAGTGAGGGCTAGTCGAGTTCTCGCTGTCGCCTCATCCCTTTCCGACATGAGCCCCAGCGAGCTGGCCACAGTGCTCACTGAACGGGGAGTGACCCCAGCCGACACCGCACACCCCCTGCAGTT
>CAJXYC010000026.1 GCA_913063365.1 uncultured Cellulomonadaceae bacterium | reverse complement strand
ACGCGACTCGGCCGCAAATTCTGCTTCTTGGAGGTCAACATACGCCGACATCTGTCGGTCGCGGTAATCCAGGGCCAACTCGAACATGCCGTAGTTGAGCGAGTGGAAGCCCGCCAGGGTGATGAACTGGAAGGCATATCCCATTGCGGAGAGCTCGCGCTGGAACTTGGCGATGTCATCGTCGTCGAGGTGGCGCTTCCAGTTAAAGCTCGGCGAGCAGTTGTAGGCCAGCTTCTTACCGGGGTACTTCGCGTGGATGCTCTCGGCGAAAGTGCGGGCGAGCTCCAGGTCGGGCTCAGCGCTTTCCACCCAGAGCAGGTCGGCGTACTCGGCGTAGGCGTGACCGCGGGCGAGAACGGCGTCGATTCCGTTGTTCACCCGGTAGAAGCCCTCCTCGGTGCGCTCTCCGGTAATGAACGGCTTGTCGCGCTCGTCGTGGTCGCTGGTGATGAGGTTGGCCGCAAGAGAGTCGGTGCGGGCAATGATGACACTGGGGATTCCCGCGACGTCGGCCGCGAGACGTGCGGCGTTCAGGGTGCGCACGTGCTGACCGGTCGGAACGAGCACCTTGCCGCCCATGTGGCCGCACTTCTTCTCGCTGGCGAGCTGGTCTTCCCAGTGCACACCGGCCGCTCCGGCGGAAATCATCTGGGACATCAGCTCGTAGGCGTTGAGCGGGCCACCGAATCCTGCCTCGGCGTCGGCCACAATCGGGGCCATCCAATCACGAGTGGTCGACTCTTCCGAGAACTCGATCTGGCCGGCGCGCATCAGCGCGTTGTTGATCCGGCGCACCACGGCAGGAACCGAGTTGGCCGGGTAGAGGCTCTGGTCGGGGTAGGTCTGGCCGGAGAGGTTCGCGTCTCCAGCAACCTGCCAACCCGACAGGTAGATGGCCTTCAGGCCGGCACGTACCTGCTGCACGGCCTGGTTTCCCGTGAGGGCGCCCAGCGCGCTGATCCACTCGCGCGGGTCGTCGTTTTGCTGGATGAGCTCCCAGAGCTTCTCGGCACCACGACGGGCGAGGGTGTGCTCTTCTTGAATGGGTCCGCGCAGGGCGACAACATCGTCGGCGGTGTAGTCACGCTTGATTCCGCTCCAGCGGGGGTCGGTGTCCCAGGTGCGCTGAATGTCAGCGGCGGTCTCAGTGGGGGTTCCGGTGGTGGTCATGTCATTTCTCCTTGAAAAATGTGGGTAATGACTCCATAGTGGAGGGAGAAAAAGGGCCAAAGAGAAAAAACTGCAAAGAAATTTGGCCGTATTTCTCAAATGTGAAATTTGGAGGGACGCCGATGTCCGATTCGACCCTGGTTGACGATTCACTGGACGCCCTCGTCGTGGGCAAAACCATTCGAGCACTCCGGCAGGAGCGAGGAATCACCCTCGCCGAACTCGGTGAGGCCATCGGCCGGGCCACGAGCTACGTCTCGGGATTAGAAAACGGCAAGAAAGATCCCAAGTTCGTCGAACTCACGGCCATCGCCAACCTGCTCGGGGTCAGCCTCGACCAGTTACTGAGCCCCACCCCTCCGTCGGGACGTGAAGGGCTCGAAATTGAGTGGAGCCGAATTCAGCGCAGCCACCTCTACCAGCAGGCGGGCTTACCGCAGTTCACCATGCGCAAGTCGATTCCCGACGAGGCCCTCACGACACTGGTCGGGCTGTACTCCGAACTGGAGAAACTCCACAAAGACCGTGCCGCCACACCCGAGGAGGCCCGCCGGGCTAACACCGAGCTGCGCCAACAAATGCGCGAGCAGCACAACTACTTCCCCGAACTCGAATCCCTCGCAGCCGACCTGCATAAAGCCATCGGACACACAGCCGGGCCGCTGTCCCAGCGACTGGCCTCCGAACTCGCCCACCACCTGGGATTCTCTCTGCACTACGTGGGCGACCTTCCCCCCTCGACCCGAAGTGTGACCGACACCAAGAACATGCGGGTGTACCTGCCGCGCACCCAGCAGGGCGATCCGCGAATCGTGCTGCTCCAGGCGCTCGCGGCGCACGCCCTGAAAAGCCCACCGATTACGAGCTATGACGAGTTCCTCTTCCAGCGCGTCCAAATCAACTACTTAGCCGGAGCACTGCTCATCGACGAAACCTCGGCGGTGGAGTTTCTGACCGAGGCGAAAAAGAAACGCGAGCTGGCCGTCGAAGACTTGCGCGATCAGTACGCAGTCACCTACGAGACCGCTGCCCACCGCTTCACCAACCTCGCAACCGAGCACTTGGGTATTCCAGTGCACTTTTTGAAAACCAGTGCGGCAGGGACTCTGCACAAGGCCTACGAGAACGACGGGGTTCTCTTTCCCAGCGACCCCCTCGGAGCGGTCGAAGGCCAGACCGTGTGTAAGAAGTGGAGCGCCCGGCAGGTGTTCAAACAGGACGACCGGCTGACACCCTTCCACCAGTACTCGGATAAACCCAATGGCACCTACTGGTGCACCTCGAAAATCGAGTCAAACTCGCGGGGCGACTTTTCCATCTCGGTGGGAACACCGTTTGACTACGTGAAGTATTTCCGCGGTCGGGAGACCACTCGTCGCGGGATGTCGACCTGCCCTGACGAGAGCTGCTGTCGGATCCCACCTGCAGAAGTCGCTCAGAAGTGGGCCGACAACGCGCGGCCGCAAGCGGTGATGAATACGGCACTGATTGCCGCCATGCCCAAAGGGCCGGCACCGGGAGTCGATGAAGGAGCAGTACTCGATTTTCTCGAACAGCACGCTCCGAACTGACACACCGGAGGCACCAGAAGTTCCCACCGATTGACCGGGGGCACAGCGAGCCGCCTGCGGGAATCGAACCCGCGACCTTCTCATTACGAGTGAGACGCTCTGCCAACTGAGCTAAAGCGGCTTATCCCTGTAAGTATAGGGATTGCCCTCTATTTCACTTGAATCGGGGCTAACCCGAGGTTTCCCGCTCTCGCCATCTATTTCCGCCCATCGCGGGCCAATTCCGTCTTTTTTACGGAATATGTTCGGAGTGCAGTAATCCGACGGAAGTGTGCTGGAGATTCGCTGACCGTAAACGTGACCGCCCGGGACGCCAGCTACCTCCCGATGGAATAGTGGCGCCGTGAGAGTGTCAAGAAGTCTATTCGAGGCTGCGACTCTCGTGCTCTCTTTGGCACTCGTCTCGGGCTGTTCCATAACAGCGATGCAGGCTCCAGAACCAGAAGTCGAAGGGGCCCCAATTGAGGAAGCCTTCCCAACGCCGGAGAGTGAAGAAGAGGTTGAGAAAAACGCAGCGAAGCCGGTCCTGCCAAGTCTCGACGAAATCGTTGAGCGGTACAAACAAATCGCAACCCAGTGCGAATTCGGGGACTGTCCCGGAGCAGTATCGCGTCCGGATTCGCCAGTGACAGTGTCGATTACCACGCCCGCCACTCCAGAACAAGAAACTGCGGTGCAGGATGCGCTGAATCAGTGGAATTCACATTGTGATCTCATACCACTCACACTCGGTGATGGCGCGAACGCCCAGATGAAAATCGCCTTCGACCACCTGGAAAACTTCGGTCAACATCTTGCCCCCCATGTGAGGGAGTTCCTCTCGGGGAATGAGGGAGCATTTAGCTACTTCTGGGACGGGGCTTTCAACATTTACGACATGCGCATAGTAATTTCGAGTGACCTCACAGGGGCCTCATTGCGGCACTTTGTCCTGGAAGAAGTAACCCAAGCAATGGGATTGATGAACGATGTCCGAGACAGTTCTAGCATCTTTGACTCTGGGCGGGGTAGGACAGCTGAATATCCCACCCTTGACCAGGAAGTTGTGAAGTTGCATTGCTCTGGGCTGGTGCGGCCCGGTCTCGACCCAGACGCCTTCTAACGCTCCGCGTTTCTCCCCGGTTCAAGAAAGCCTTAGCTGAACAGCCTTTTCTTTGCTGCCGCGAATTCTTCCTGGCTCAATAACCCCTGCTCCTTCAGCGCAACAAGCTCGGTCAAGTCCCCCGCTAGCACGTTCTTGACCTGCGGGGTTAGATCGTCGATTGTTTGACAATCTGCTAAAGCGTTGTCATCGGGGCAACTTAGGCCGGCAATTTCTTGCTCTTTGGGAATGTAACATTCAAAATGTCGCACGAGAGCAGCAAAAAGTTGCCACTGGGGCAACACAGAACAGTAAGGCCCGAATGTGTCGATAGCCCCGCCAATCGAGCAGGTACTCGCCGAGAGCGACGGTGTTCACTCCGCGTTGAGCAACAAAGCGCTGGCCTCCCGGGTCGATGTATCGGTATCTGAGGCCCTGGTTCTTGGCCTTCTGAACCAGGGCGTGAAGAAGTTCTTCGTCATTCTCGGACACGGCAACACCGACCTCGGTGAAGTACTCCGTCGATACAGCAGTGTTGGTCTCATTTCTGTGGCGAGCTTCCGCAACGAGATTGAAATGACCCACGCAGCCACGGCACTGCGCTGGTCAACCGCAGAACCCGTTGCCGTGGTGACCTCGATTGGACCAGGCGCTCTCCAGGCTTTGAGCGCATCGCTGACCGATTCGAGCAACGGTGTGGGCGTGTGGCACATCTATGGCGATGAGACCACTCTCGATGAGGGCCCCAACATGCAACAACTGCCAGGAATTGGACAAGGGCAATTCCTCAAACTGGCCTCCCAGATGGGCCACACCTATCAACTACATACCCCCGAGGCCGTCACCGAGTGTCTTCGCCGCGGATCTGTGGTGACCAACCACCCGAGCAGGCCACAGCCATTTTTTGTTCTGTTGCCCATCAACGTGCAGCCGACAATCATCCCCTCGTTTAACCTCGAGCGCTTACCGAAGAAACCCTCTTTGCTGGTGTCCCTGGCACCCGAAAACCAGCTCGTCGAGGCCGCTGACGCGCTGGGCGAGGCAAAGCGGGTGGTGATCAAGGTTGGTCGTGGCGCCAGGAAATGTGGTCAAAGCATCATGGCGCTTGCCGAAGAGCTGAACGCTGTTGTCGTGACCTCACCGTCAAGTCTGGGGATCGTTCCGTCTTCGCACCCCCGCGTGATGGGTGTCGGCGGAAGCAAAGGCTCGATTGCCGGTAACTACGCGATGGAAAACGCCGACGCCTTAGTGGTGATTGGTTCCCGAGCGGTATGCCAATCCGATTGCTCCCGCACCGGTTATCCATCGGTACAGCGGGTGGTCAACATCAACGCCGACGTCTTTGACGCCACCCACTACAACAACACCTTCTCTGTTGTGGGTGATGTAGGAGGCGCGCTAGACGGGCTGACTAGCCAGCTGAAATCTTCGACCCGGTCACGCGATGATGCCTGGTTATCCGAGTGTCAGAAGCGCAGGGCACAGTGGCGGGAGTTTGTTGCCGAGAGGGTGAACGCCGTGCGCTTGTTTGATCCGAGCTGGAACCAAGAAGTGCTCAACCAGCCCAGTGCCATCAAGCTGGCACTCGATTGGGCTACCAAGAATTCTTTCCGAGTGTTTTTTGACGCCGGTGACGTCCAAGCAAACGGTTTCCAGCTCTGCGAGACCGATTCCGAGGACTGGTTCTACACCGACAGTGGGGCGAGCTATATGGGATTTGCCTCCAGTGCGATCCTCGCCGGAGGTCTGGCTAACGAGCCGTTCTATTCGGTGGCGATCGTCGGCGATGGCTCTTTCGTGATGAATCCCCAAAGCCTCATCGACGCCGTTCACCTGGGGGTTAAGGGGGCCATCGTTATTCTCGACAACCGCAGAATGGCTGCGATTTCATCGCTACAGGAAGCACAGTACGCACAGGATTTCGCTACCGCTGACCACGTCGCCATTGACTACGTTGCCTGGGCCAACTCAGTGAGCGGCGTCCAGGGCCTCTGGGGAGGAACATCTGCCAGCGAGCTCACCGAGGCGCTCAGCGCCGCTGAGACGTTCGATGGCCTCAGCGTTCTCCACGTCCCCGTGTACTTCGGCAGTGACGACCGCGGTGGTCTTGGCGCCTACGGTCGCTGGAATGTGGGGTCCTGGGTTGCCGAAACCCAAGGAATGTTCCTAGCGGGGAGGCTGTGATGGAAAACTCCTCAATCGCCACTGCCCTACCGGCCTCAGTACCCACTCAGAGCCTGATAGGCGGTCAATGGGTTGACTGCTCTGGGGACACCGTGGCAATCGACAACCCTGCCACCGGTGAGGCGCTCTGCACTGTTCGGGTGAGCCAGGGTGGTGACCTGGAAAAGGCCCTCGACTCAGTGCACCGGGGGGAGTCCGAATGGCAGGCATTGGGCGCCTGGGAGCGTAGCGAGATTCTGCGCCAGATTGCGTCGACGATGCGAGTGGAGGCCGACGAGTTTGCCCTGGTGATGACCTTGGAGCAGGGAAAGCCCCTCGCCCAGTCCCGCGCTGAGGTACTCGCCTCCGCCGACCAGTTCGACTGGATGGCCGACGAAGCCCGTCGGGTCTACGGGCGCATTGTTCCGGCCAAGAACGCAACCGATGAGATCTATGTTTTCAAGGAGCCCGTAGGCCCGATTGCGACCTTTGCTCCCTGGAACTTTCCCTCCCTCCTGCCTGCACGGAAAATTGCTGCCGGCCTCGCGGCCGGATGTTCGGTGTTGGTCATTCCGGCCATCGAAGCTCCCCTCAGCGCCCTCCTCATTGCCCGAGCGGCGCTCGCCAGCGGTGTCCCGGGAGGCGCACTGACTGCGCTTCTGGCCAACCCGGCAGAGGTTTCTGAGCAGATCATTACCGACGCACGGATTCGAAAAGTCTCTATCACCAGTTCGGTGCCCGTAGGACAGCAGGTCATGGCCTCAGCGGCCCAGTCCATCACTCCAGTGACCCTCGAGCTCGGCGGCCACTCCCCCGTCATCGTCACAGCTGATGTGGACGTTGCGGAAGTGGCCAAGGTATGCGCGGCGGGCAAGTTCCGAAATGCGGGGCAGGTGTGTATCTCCGCCAGCCGCTTCTTTGTCCACGAGGCCATCAGAGACCAGTTCATCGAGGAGTTCACTTCCCACACCCAGGGGCTCAGCATTGGGCCTGGAACCGAGGCGGGAGTGGACGTCGGTCCGCTCTCGACAAAGCGCCGCCTAGACGCCATCCAGGACCTTGTCGATGATGCAACCTCACAGGGTGCAGGACTTGTCTCCGGTGGCAAGCGACTGTCGTCGTTTTCTGAAGGCTATTTCTTCGAACCCACTGTCTTGGTGGAGCCATCAGCCAATTCCCGGGTCATGCAGGAAGAAACCTTCGGGCCTATCGCGCCGATTGCGGGATATTCCGACCTCGAAGAAGCCATCACTCGCGCGAACCAAACGCCCTATGGCCTGGCGGGATTCGTGTTTTCCCAGGACCTACGCACCTCGCTGGATATCGCAAAGAGCCTGGAGGCGGGGATGGTCGGCATCAATAACCTCACCATCGCCACCGCCGAGGCTCCCTTTGGTGGAGTGAAAATGTCAGGCTTTGGCCGTGAGGGCGCACTAGAGGGAATCGAAGAGTTCCTGCAGACCAAATACGTCAACGTCCGAGCACCGTTGGGATCAGCCGATGTCTGATATCCAAGGTTTCTTCCGCGGGCTCACTCAATACGGCGATCCCGGGTTCAGCAAATTCCTTCGCTCCGTGTTTCTCTCGACCATGGGGGTGTCCCCGAAAGACAGCTCCGGACCGGTCGTCGGGATCGCTAACACCTCAAGCGATTACGTGACCTGTCACCGGGAAATGCCTGCCCTGATCGAGGCCATTTCACGGGGCGTGGCAAAGGCAGGAGGCCAGCCGGTGATTTTCCCCACGCTTTCGTTGCCCGAAATCATGACCAATCCCACCTCGATGTATTTGCGCAACCTCTTGGCCATGGAAACCGAGGAAGCAATCACCACGCAGCCCATGGACGCTGTGGTGCTGGTGGGAGGCTGCGATAAGACCGTTCCTGCCCAACTCATGGCCGCAGTGTCGGCCAATGTTCCCGCGATTCAAGTTGTCGCCGGCCCGATGATTCCAGGGCTGTGGAGGGGGCAGCGTGTGGGTGCCTGCACCGACTGTCGAATGATTTGGCGAGAGCACCGAGCAGGTGCACTCACGGCGGAAGAAGTTGACGACGCCAGCAAGCAACTAGCCCCCACCGGGGGAACCTGTGGAGTGATGGGCACAGCCTCGACAATGGCCTGCCTCGCGGAAGTATTGGGTTTCGGCATTACCGGAAGTGCGACGGCCAGTGCGGTATCCGGCCGCCGGAGAGAAATTGGGGAACTCTCCGGACTTGCGGCGGTGAAAGCGGCCCAAGACGGGATTCGACCCTCCGACTACCTCACCCGGGAGTCATTCCTCAATGCCGCAACAGTCCTGGGTGCAATAGGGGGATCGACCAATGCCGTGGTCCACCTGATGGCCATTGCCCGGCGGGCGGGCGTCGCGTTCAGCCTGGAGGATATCGACCAGCGGACAAGTGACGTGCCGGTCTTGGTCAACACCAAGCCAGCCGGTGGCAACTACATGACCGACTTTGACGCCGATGGTGGGCTCCCCCAATTGCTCCACCGCATCGAGCGCAAGCTCGACCTCACTCAGCGCTCCAGCACGGGCGAAACCCTTGGCGAGCGGCTAGAGAACATCCCGAAAAAACCCGTCACCGGAGTCGGCCTCGTCGAACCAGAGACTCCCGTCAACGCCTCCGGGGCAATCAGGGTTCTGAGGGGAAACCTCGCCCCCCAGGGAGCGGTCATCAAGACCCCAGCAGCGACCGCCTCACTGCTGAAGCACACGGGACCCGCGGTGGTGTTCCACTCCCTTGACGATCTCAACCAGCGAATCGATGACGAGGACCTCGAGGTGAGCGCGGATTCCGTCCTCGTACTTCAAAACGCGGGACCAGTGGCAGCTGGAATGCCCGAGGCGGGCGCGCTCCCGATTCCCAAGAAACTCTCCCGCCAGGGTGTATCCGACATGGTTCGACTCTCCGATGCACGGATGAGTGGAACCGCATTCGGAACGGTGGTGTTGCACATCGCCCCCGAGGCAGCCATCGGTGGCCCACTGGCTGCCGTTCGAGACGGCGACCTGATCACGTTAGACGCCGAGGCTGGGCTGTTGGAACTTCATGTCGATGACGCCACTCTGGCGCAGAGGCTCTCCGAGCACGAAACATATTCCGAGCTGCCCGAGACCAGATGGTCCAAGATTCAGCGGGCTCTCGTCGGTCAAGCCGACACCGGTTGTGACATCGACGCCAATCGGATCGGAGGACACGATGGCTGATGGCGCGAGAGGTGGTGCTCTGCTTCGAGGACTGAGCGTGCTTGAGCTGGTGTGCTCAAGCCGTGCCGGCTTCGGTGTTTCCGAGATTTCCCGATTGACCGGTATCGAAAAGGGCAATGTGCACCGGGTCCTCAAGACCCTCGAGTCAGCTGGGTACGTGGGTAAGGATCCGGAAACCCAGAAGTACCGCGCCGAGGCTGAAGTGCTTGCTCTAGCCAGAGCAGCGCTGGGTGGGATGGACTTGATTCAACAGGCTCGCCGGACAATGCTGAGCCTCTCCGACGAGCTCGGTGAATCAGTCCACCTTGCCCAACGCACCCGGCGGGGTGGAGTGTACGTCGCACAGCGCCGACAGCCAGGGCGGATCATGATCGAAACCGAAATCGGCGCCCACCCCATTATTCATGCCACCGCAACGGGGAAAGCGCTAGTCGCCTTTGACGACTGGAATATCGTTGCCCCCCTGCTGCAGGAACCGATGCACAAGTTCACGGAAAAAACCGTGACCACCGTGGGGGGGTTCGAAAACGAACTCCAATTGGTCAGGCAATTGGGCTACGCCGTCGACGACGAAGAGCTCACCCTCGACGTGCGCTGCGTTGCAGCACCCATTTTTGATTTCTTCGGGACAGTCATTGGCTGTATCGGAGTCTCTGGACCTGCCTCTCGTATTGATGACGAGAGGTTGGGCGTCTTGGGCGCAGCTGTCCGTGACGCAGCAGATGAAATAACCCACAACCTGGGAGGGCGCCCACCCGTGAGGATAGGCGCCCCCCCGGCGCACCAATAATGATAAGGAGAAACGCAATGAGAGTGGTCGCAAAGTCGCGAACACGCGCGCTGGCGGTCTCGGGAATCGTTGCCGCCTCGGCACTTTTCCTCGCCTCCTGCGCGAGTGGAACCACGCCCACGGGGGAGTCTGAAGACACCTCCGGTGGATCTGGTGAAACCCAGACCACCGCCGCCGGTACGGTCATCGCTGAGCACTACTTCAGTGGCGACCTCGGAGCCCAGGCCTTTGCTGAGATTTGGCCCGCCTGCACCGAACAAACCGGCTTCGAGATGGACAACCCCACGATTGACCATGAGGCGTTCAAGGATGCCATCCTGGTCCAGCTCGCGGGTGGAAACGCCCCGGACCTGTTCTCGTACTGGGCAGGTGCTCGCACGCAGAGCCTCATTGACAACGGTCAGCTTGACCCAATCAATGACCTGTGGGAAGAGGCCGGGCTTGACTCCGTCATTCCCGCATCAATCGCTGATTCAGCAGCCACCTACGGAGGAGACAAGTACTTAGTCCCCTTCGTATATCACTACGCGGGGATGTTCTATAACCCTCAGGTGATGGCTGACGCGGGAATTACCGAGATGCCGTCTGACTGGGCTGGCCTGATGGACGTAGCCCAGACCCTTCAGGGCGCTGGGGTGACCCCCTTCGCGCTGGGTTCGATGAACCGTTGGCCAGCTCAGTTCTGGTTTGACTACCTGGTTCTGCGCACCCAAGGGCCCGAGTTCCGGGCACAGTTGATGGCCGGGGAAGTCGGCTACGACGACCCAGGAGTGGTCGCAGCACTTGAGCTCTGGAAAGAGGTCATCGACGCTGGCTACTTCAACGCCTCGCCGAACGGTATCGACTGGACCGATGCTGCCGACCAGGTCGCAAATGGCGAAGCCGCAATGACCCTGATGGGGACCTGGATCACCGGGTACTGGGATGGAAACGGCGCAACTGCCGGAGAAGACTACGACTTCTTCCCCTTCCCGGAAGTGGAGCCAGGTGTGGCTCTGGCCTCGGTGGGGCCGGTTGACGGCTGGGTGATGCCATCGGGCGGACCCAACCCCGAGGGAGCGAAGGCAACCCTCGAGTGTCTCACCGGACCGGAGCCCCAGAAGACGATGGCCCTGCTCCAGGGTGCTATCGCCGCCAACACGGAAGCTGACCTCAGCTCGCAAAACGATGTGATGCAAGCTGCTGCCCAGCAGGTCGCCAACTCGGAGGCCTTCGTGTTCAACTATGACCTTGCCACTCCACCGGCTGTTGCCGAGGTTGGCTTGGACATGTTCGTCGAATTCATCGACAACCCGGGCGACATCTCTGGACTGCTTACGACGACGCAGTCTGAGGCCCAGGCCGCCTTCGGCGGATAGTCAGTAGGTGGGGTGTGGCGCCTTGTGCCACACCCCACCTCTCCAACGATTAGAGAGCAGAGATGGGTCTACGTAGCAGGCGATGGGCGGTGGCCTTCTTGGCCGCACCATTGGCGTTGTATCTCACCATTGTGATTGGCCCTGCGCTCTACTCGTTTTACTACGGGTTTACCGACTGGAACTTCCTGACCGGGGAGGCAAACTTTACGGGCCTCGAGAACGTCGAGCGGCTTGTTCAGGACGCCGACTTCTATGCTGCACTCCAACACACGGCCATCTGGACCATCGCTGGGCTAGTGATTTCTGTCTTTGGTGGTTTCTGGCTCGCGCTCGGACTGAGTAAGCTCAGTGTCTTGAACAGGGCGATTAAATCCATGTTCTTCCTGCCCATGGCGCTCTCCCTGGTCGTGGTGGGATTCATTTGGTTTTGGATCTACCGGCTCGATTTCGGTTTTCTCAACATTGTGCTGCGGGCCCTCGGCCAGGAGGACCTGGCTCGCGCATGGCTTGCCGACTCTACCTTTGCTCTGTATGCCGTGATCATTGCGTGGGGCTGGCAACAGATTGCCTTGTCGATGATTGTGTTCCTCGCGGGCTTGACCGCAGTGCCCAAAGACTTAATTGAGGCCGCGACCGTCGATGGAGCTCGATTCCGGCACATCCTTAACCAGGTCATCATTCCCTCCATCAGGCCAGCAACCGGGGTAGTCATTTCCCTCGCTCTGATTAACTCTCTAAAGAGCTTCGACATTGTGTGGGTCATGACCGGCGGAGGCCCGTTTGGGCAATCTGAAACGCTCGCGGTGCTGATCTACAAAGAAGCGTTCCGAAACTACGACTTTGGCTACTCCAGCACCATTGCGGTGGCTCTGTTTGTCATCACGGTAGTGATCATCGGCGGTTCCATGATTGCCAATAGGTCGCGGGAGGGCTAGAAGTGGGCAAACACACGGTCAAGGAGGCACCGCCACAGGCCCGCCAGTGGCTTCTCACCGGCGTCTTCCTCGCCCTGGCTCTTGTGTTCCTGGTTCCGGCGTGGGGAGTCTTATTCACCTCTCTGAAGACCGACTCAGAGATCGCGCTCAATGGCGTGTGGGCTCCTAGCGGAAACCTCACGGTCGACAACTATCTCTCGCTGGTATCGGACGTGCGAGTACTCAGTTATCTGCGCAACTCCTTCCTAGTGACCATCCCCGCCACTGTTATTTCGGTTGGACTGGGCAGCCTTGCCGGCTACGTGCTCGCCAAGATGAAAATTCCTGGCTCCCACCTATGGCTGATGTTCATCGTCTCCGGCCTGTTCATTCCCCCTCAGATTCTTCTCATCCCACTGTTTCAGTTGTTCAACTTCGCCGGTCTCTACAACACGCTCTGGCCGATGATCATTGTCCACTCGGCCTATGGCATTTCCCTCACCACCCTGGTGATGCGCAATTTCTTTGACAAGGTCCCCGACGAGTTACTCGAGGCGGCCCTCGTCGATGGAGCCTCCCACCCGCGCATCCTGTGGTCAGTGGCTCTGCCCCTATCGCGACCCGCTCTGGGAGCTCTGGCGACCCTTCAGTTCACCTTCATCTGGAACGACTTCCTCTACCCCTTGATCTTCACCCGGTCAGAGGAGGCCCAGACGATTATGGTCGGGCTGTTATCACTGGGGGGGCAATACTCGACGGCCTTCGGTGCCCAAGCCGCCCTGTCGGTGATTGCCAGCCTCCCGACCCTGTTGGTCTTCTTCATCTTCCAAAAACAATTCATTCAAGGCCTCACGGCCGGAGCGGTGAAGGGTTAATCCATGATCAAAATGGCGATTGTCGGCTGTGGCCGGATTTCGGGACTGCACGCCCGCGCATACCTTGAGCACCCAGACAGCGACATTGTTGCCATATGCGACACCTCAGAGGCGAATCTGCGCGAAAAGGGCGAGCTGTGGGGGGTGTCCGACAATCGCCGGTTTACCAATGTTGACGACCTGCTCGCCATCGAGGAAGTGGATGCTGTGGATGTCCTGGTCCCCCACCACCTCCACTACTCGTTCGCAACAAAGGTCATGATGGCGGGCAAGCACTTGTCGCTGCAAAAACCCATGACGGTGTCCCTGGCCGAAGCCGACGAATTGATTGCGTTGGCGCACAAGCAGGGCGTTGTCTTCAAAGTCTTTGAAAACTTCATCTTCTACGAGCCGATTGTCTTCGCAAAGAGCCTGGTTGATCAGGGAGAGATCGGCGATCTGCTGGGAATCCGCATGAAATCACACTCCGGCTACAGCCCGGACATGTGGGAAATTCCCGCCGACACCCAGGCTTGGCGGCTCAACCCAGAAGAGTGCGGAGGCGGACCGCTGGTGTTCGATGACGGCCACCACAAGTTTGCCGTAGCGTGGCATTTTCTGGGCGCTGTCGACCAGATGTTCTCCTCGATCGGCAACTGGCAAAACACCGGTATCGATTCGCCCTCCATTGCGGCCTGGCGTCACTCGAACGGATCCATCGGAAGCCTCGAGGTGATCTACTCTCCAGAGATGCTGGTGAGCACGCGCTACTACGCACAGGATGACCAGCTGGAACTCACGGGCACAAAAGGCACAATATGGGTGACCAAAGGCCACGGCCAGCTTGTTCACCAGGCTCCGGTTCGGATGTATCGGGATGGCCATGAAACCCATTACGAAAACCTCGATTACGACTGGGGTAACAGCTTCGTGGCCTCCGGCCAACATTTCATCGACGCCCTGATGGCGGGTACGGCCCCCTTGCTCACCGGCGAGCAAGGGAAAGAGGTCTTGGAGATTACCCTGCGGGCCCAACAAGCCTAAGTACCTCTCCCGGCTGCCATCCCCCTGGCTTCTGTGCCCAGGACAGGGGTGTCAATCTCTGGCGAAACACGAACCCTCCCATGCGGCCGGGATGCCATCACAGCGAGCAACCTGGATACCACTACCGCTCGGGGGTGGGTCGGTTTACGCTCAATATCCCACCTGCGCCACCTCGTACTCTGCTTCCACTTGGGTAAAGCCCTCAAATACAAGCTGGTCGATGAGACCTTGGCGTGAGAAGGACGAAAAATCGAGGTGCACAGAACAGCAGTTGTTTGCGATTGCTTCTCATTGTGGCGATTACGAGTTTCTCGTCATCTTTCTCGGCCATTGCGGTTTGAGAATCGGTGAAGCTACAGCACTCACGCGAGGACACGTTGACTTCGAACGAAACGTAATCCGTGTAGAGCAAACATGGAGTGGGACTCGGTCTGGGAAAAGAATCCTGGGGCCGACAAAGACAGGGGAGTCTCGTGCCGTTCCAATTCCACCGCGAATTCGTGCTGACCTGAAGAAAGTCTGCTCAAATTTGTCGCCGGGGGACTATGTCTCTATAGGGGCAAAAAGGAAGCCACTAAATCCAGAGTTCTTCCGAAAGCGCTACTTCACCCCTGCCGCCAAAACCGTCGGAATTCGAGACGCTTATGTACACATGTTGAGACACACTTGTGCTTCGATTCTCATTCGCGTCCTCACGCCCATCACCGCTGTGAGCCACATCCTTGGCCACTCCAGCGTGGAAGTCACACCCAACACCTATGCCAACTTCTACGAGGAAGATGTCGTCAAGGCAATGGACAATCTGAGCGAGCACTACGATCGCTTTACGGAATAGATACGGAATAGCATTTCCGGACCGATTCCTGTCGGACCTACTTAGCCCCCCTACTTTGCAGTAAATAACTGGGCTTGGGGCTGGTTGCAGGAGCCTTGAATAGTCGCAAGACCTTTTCCTTACGAGTGAGACGCTTTGCCGACTGAGCTAAGGCGGCCAACCTCGACAAGTATAGGCACTTGGCGGATTCCGGATACACCTCGGTCTGGGACCCATGAGCCTGATAGTCGATTATCCGATCGGTTCCGAATGCATGCGAATTGAGGAGTATTTCGCTTCTTCACTCAACCAGGAGCTGCTGTCCGGGGGGGAGCTGACCCCCGTCAAAATTATCATTTATGATAATCTTTGTTCATGACTGCGGCTGAACACCAGCCCTTCGCATTTCACTCACTCTCTCCCACGCTCAAAGAGGTCCTCGCATCTGCGGCCAAGTTCGAGGAGATTGTGCCCGATGCCGTTCTGGTGGGCGGATCGGCTGCGGCTGTGTATGCCGGGCACCGCGAT
>CAJXYC010000025.1 GCA_913063365.1 uncultured Cellulomonadaceae bacterium | reverse complement strand
CTCAACGTGCGAGATGTTGATGGTGATACCACGCTGCTTCTCTTCCGGAGCAGAGTCAATGGACGCGAAGTCGCGCGGGACATTGACATCTGTCGGAAGGCGGTCAGCGAGCACCTTGGAAATTGCAGCGGTCAGAGTGGTCTTGCCGTGGTCGACGTGACCAATCGTTCCGATGTTGACGTGCGGCTTGGTCCGCTCGAACTTGGCCTTAGCCACTTGGTCCTCCTAGGACATCGGTGTTTGAGTCAGCTTGTCCGACTCAAACGGGGTCGGTTACTTGTTTGGTACAAGGCTCGGCGAGCCTATTCGCAGGGGCTTAGTCTCCCTTGCCCTTCTGAATAATCTCGTCGGCCACAGCCTTCGGGACTTCAGCATACGAGTCGAAAACCATCGAGTACACCGCGCGACCAGAGGTCTTCGACCTCAGATCACCGACGTATCCGAACATTTCCGACAGTGGCACGAGGGCACGGACAACTTTGATGCCCGTTGCGTCCTCCATGCTCTGGACCTGCCCGCGCCTAGAGTTCAGGTCGCCGATGACATCCCCCATGTATTCCTCTGGGGTCCGCACCTCGACGGCCATCACTGGCTCGAGCAGCGCAGGGTTCGCTTTTCTCGCGGCCTCCTTAAAGACCATCGATCCGGCGATTTTGAACGCCATCTCCGAAGAGTCGACGTCGTGGTACTGCCCGTCAAGGAGGATTGCTTTAACCCCCACTGTCGGGTAGCCCGCCAAGACACCCACCTGCATGGCGTCTTGAATTCCAGCGTCCACCGAGGGGATGTATTCACGAGGAATACGTCCACCGGTGACTTGATTTTCAAACTCGTAGGTCGCCTCAGGAGTGACCTCGAAGGGCTCCAGGGTGACCTGCACCTTGGCGAACTGACCAGACCCACCGGTTTGCTTCTTGTGGGTGTAGTCCTCTTTCTCCACGGCACGGCGGATGGTCTCGCGGTAGGCCACCTGGGGCTTTCCAACGTTTGCTTCCACGTTGAATTCGCGCTTCATCCGGTCCACCAGGATGTCCAGGTGGAGCTCGCCCATTCCCTTAATCACGGTCTGGCCAGTTTCCGGGTTCTGTTCGGTCCGGAACGTGGGGTCCTCTTCGGCAAGCTTCTGGATCGCGGTGGAGAGCTTCTCCTGGTCGGCCTTGGTCTTCGGCTCGATGGCCACCTCGATCACTGGCTCGGGGAAGGTCATGGACTCCAGCACCACCTGGTTGTTCGGGTCGCACAGCGTGTCCCCGGTGGTGGTGTCTTTCAGACCAATCACGGCGTAGATGTGTCCAGCCTGGACGTTATCGACAGGGTTTTCCTTGTTGGAGTGCATCTGGAAGATCTTTCCGATGCGCTCCTTCTTGCCCTTGGTCGAGTTGATGACCTGGGCGCCAGAGTCGATTGAGCCGGAATACACGCGCACGTAGGTGAGACGCCCAAAGAACGGGTGGACGGCCACTTTGAACGCCAGCGCCGCAAACGGCTCGGACGAATCTGCCTTGCGGGTAATGAGCTCCTCGGAATCTCCCGCGACGTGTCCTTCAACCGAAGGAACATCCAGCGGTGAGGGCAAGTAGTCAACCACCGCATCCAGCATGGGCTGAACGCCACGGTTCTTAAACGCCGAACCACACAGCACCGGGTAGGCCTCGCCCGCGATGGTGAGCTGGCGGATACCTGCCTTGATTTCGTCGATGGTGAGCTCTTCGCCACCGAGGTACTTCTCGAGCAGTTCCTCACTGGACTCGGCGACATCCTCAATCAGCTTGGCGCGGTATTCCTCGGCTTTCGCCTGCAGATCAGCAGGGATTTCCTTGGTCTCGTACTGAGCTCCAAGCGACACGTCACCCTTGGCGTCACCCTCCCAGACCTTGGCGTTCATTTCGACCAGGTCGACCACGCCAACGAAGTCAGATTCGGCACCAATCGGCAGCTGAATCACCAGTGGCTTTGCGCCGAGACGGTTCACGATGGTGTCGACGGTGAAGTAGAAGTCGGCGCCCAGCTTGTCCATCTTGTTGACAAAGCAGATGCGCGGGACGTTGTATTTGTCGGCCTGGCGCCACACTGTCTCGGACTGAGGCTCCACACCCTCTTTACCGTCAAACACCGCAACGGCACCGTCTAGAACACGGAGGCTTCGCTCCACCTCAACGGTGAAGTCCACGTGTCCGGGGGTGTCGATGATGTTGATCTGAGTGTTGTCCCAGAAGCAGGTGGTCGCAGCAGAGGTGATGGTGATTCCACGCTCTTGCTCTTGAGCCATCCAGTCCATCGTGGCGGCACCGTCGTGGACTTCGCCGATCTTGTGCGAGATACCTGTGTAGAACAGGATGCGCTCAGTCGTCGTTGTCTTGCCGGCGTCAATGTGCGCCATGATGCCAATGTTGCGGACCTTGTTCAGGTCAGTCAGCACGTCCTGTGCCACAGTTCTCCTCCGGGAGGGTCAGTCGGGCTGGTGTTTACCAGCGGTAGTGGGCGAAGGCCTTATTCGCTTCGGCCATCTTGTGGGTGTCTTCACGACGCTTCACTGCGGCACCGAGGCCGTTCGAGGCGTCCAAGATTTCGTTGGTAAGCCGCTCCGTCATCGTCTTTTCACGACGCGAACGCGAGTAGCTCACTAACCAGCGAAGAGCGAGAGTGTTGGCGCGGTGAGGCTTGACCTCAACCGGCACCTGGTAGGTCGATCCACCCACACGGCGTGAGCGAACCTCAAGAGTCGGGCGAACGTTGTCGAGGGCTTTGCGCAGCACCTCAACAGGCTCTTGACCAGTCTTTGCCGAGACACCGGCGAGGGCGCCGTAGACAATCTTTTCGGCAAGACCTTTTTTGCCCTTGACCAGGACTTTGTTCACCAGCTGGGTGACAACGGGAGCCTCGTGGACGGGATCGGCCACGACGGGGCGCTTAGGAGCAGGACCTTTACGTGGCATTACTTCTTCTTCTCCAGCTTCGCGCCGTAACGGCTGCGGCTTTGCTTGCGGTCTTTCACGGCCTGAGTATCCAGAGATCCGCGCACAATCTTGTAGCGCACGCCCGGGAGGTCCTTCACACGACCACCACGAACGAGCACCATTGAGTGCTCCTGGAGGTTGTGGCCTTCACCGGGGATGTAGGCGGTGACTTCGGTTCCGTTAGAAAGCTTCACACGGGCGACCTTCCGCAGCGCCGAGTTCGGCTTCTTCGGGGTCGTGGTGTAGACGCGGGTGCAGACACCTCGCTGCTGGGGGTTACCACGCAGGGCAGGGGCCTTGGTCTTCGAGACCTTTGGCGAGCGCCCTTTGCGCACCAGCTGTTGAATCGTTGGCACTTACTGAACTCCTTGTTATTTTCTCTGCACGGTGACAGGGGTGATGGTGGACTCCGGGGGAAACGGGTGTGTTACTCCCGGGCGACATCGAACCGAGTCCAATCGGGTGATCGGGCCGGTATGCCGTGGGGGCCTGACTGCTCACCGGGGTGAGCGGGAAGACCCAATTGTGATGTTCGTGACCCGTGACCTAGCTGACCCGAATTTTCGGGCACACACTACGGGCGTGCCAACAAACACACAGTCCACCAGACTAACGCCCCAGTTCCTGAGGGTCAAGTGTGGAGCATCGCGACTTTATCCAATCGCTCTCAACGGAGGCTTCCCTGGTCGGATTGCAGTAACGAGCGGGTCGCTACCGAAACGGCAGCGTACGGGCCAGTAGCCGAATTGACCTCCGAAAAAATCGACTCCACCGGACGACAAACCACTCAAGCGTTCCCCTAAGCCACCATGACAGTCGGCCGCCTCCCCGAGGGCTGAGAACTGCATGTGCGCTGGATGCAGTCGCGAAGTGAGCGAAGAACCCTGGCTCTTCGTTTGCGGCAAACTCGCCGACAAGTTGTCGACGCGCTTGCGGCGACTTGTAGAAGCTTTGGCTTCGTCTGGCACCCGTGAAATGCAAGATTCTCGGCCTCGCCACGCTGCCGTGTCCCATGAAGTTAAAGGCCGGCGGTAGAGGTCCGCAGCGGAGATTAGAACGAAGAACTACGGCGCGAAAGCTCGACTGGTCATGTTTTGGATCATCCTCCGCGAGGAAGGTTTCCCTCCACTCAGGAACAAACTCCTTTATCGCCCGACTGTCGAGTCCAAGGACACCTGTGTTGTACTGGCTAAGCGCAGCAGAAAAAAGCTGTGACTCCCAATCGTGGTTAAGTCCTACCCCGCCGAGGGCCACTAAATTGCAGAAATCCAAGGCGCGATACATGTCCTGAGCAAACGGGCGAATTGGAATCGTGTCGGCATCGAGAAAAATTGTCCTCTTGTACGGAGTTAGACCGATGCCATCCACTTTGTCGATAAAGCCGAATTGAGGCGCAGGAAGCTGGAGCACGTCAAACCGCTGGCCTTCGGCCTCCTTTTCCAGACGAGCAGCCTGGTCTGCATCCGTAATTAGCGTCACCGATTCATCCGGCTCAACCTCACGCAGGTAACGAATGGATTCAAGGGCCATATCAACAAACTTCTGCCCGGTAGCCACGTAGACGATTCCGCTGTCTGGCACTCCCGCACCTTTCTGCAGTCGCTTTGGTGGCTCAACAGGTGGACCGATTCTCTTCATCCGAGTCCGGAAGTGTCCTGCCCGGCTGTACGCCAAAAACTAAAACTATCGGATAAACCAAGGCCGCACCTTTAGCAGAATTACTCGCCAGATAGCGCGTCTTTACTGACAAGGAGGGTGCACGCCCAGGCCATCACGAGAAACGGCCCAAAGGCGATGTGCTGGCGAGGGGAAAGACGCCCGGTTGCCAGTAAACCAAGGGCAATCAGCCCTCCCGCAACAAATGCTGTCGCCAGGAAAAAGGGAATGGTCTCGATACCCCACCACCCGCACTGAAGGCCAAGCGCTGCACCCAATTTCACGTCGCCAAATCCCAGCGGATGGCCCGGTAGCTCATGGAGTAGCCACAGCACCGCCACGGCACACGCTGCTGCCACGACTGCGTGCTGGTGTCGCGTGGAGTCGGAACCAAGAATGACTCCCGACGCCAGATACGAGGCGGCGAGCAGACCGAGCGTGCCGGAATCAGGCAGTCGATGGTCGCGCTGGTCAACCCAGGCCAACCAGAAGAGCACCGGAAGCGACGCAATATGTGCAGAAAGCAGCAACCCCACCCTGGCACCGTAGGAATCTTGACGGTGCCGGGTGGGGTGTTATCCCCAGAGGGGTTAGCTGTAGTTCTCTCCTGAGCTGTCTTCGGTGCTAAACGCCTCGAAGTCCACGAAGGAGAGGTCGTCGACGCTGCCAAAGGCATCGTCTTCGCTGAACAAACGCGCCGGGTAGTGCTCGGCCCGCGCTTCTTCGGTGGGTTCCACCTGAATGTTGCGGTACTTGGCAAGACCGGTTCCTGCAGGAATGAGCTTTCCGATGATGACGTTTTCCTTCAGTCCCACCAACGGGTCGCGCTTTCCTTGCATCGCGGCTTCGGTCAGAACACGAGTGGTCTCCTGGAAGCTCGCGGCGGACAACCACGATTCGGTCGCGAGAGAAGCCTTGGTAATTCCCATCACTTCCTGACGGGCCGAGGCAGTCTTCTTCGTGTCCTGCAGAGCCTCACGGTTGACCTGGTTGTAACGGGTGCGATCCACCAGCTCACCGGGGAGCAAAGTGGTCTCACCGTGGTCAACAACCGTCACCTTGCGAAGCATCTGACGGACAATGACCTCAATGTGCTTGTCGTGAATCGGCACACCCTGTGAGCCGTAGACGCCCTGCACACCATCAACAAGGTGCTGCTGAACTGCGCGGACACCCTTCACACGAAGGACTTCCTTCGGGTCGACGGCACCCTCGTGGATCTGGGCACCCAGTTCCACGTGGTCGCCATCGGCCACCGTCAGCTCCATACGCTTCGAGACGGTGTACTGCACTTCCTCATCACCGTTATCCGGGGTGAGGGTGATCTTGTACTGGGTCTCGGTCTCGTCAATCTTGATCCGACCATCTGCCTCAGCAATCGGGCTCGCGTTCTTCGGAGTTCTTGCTTCAAAAAGCTCCGTCACACGAGGAAGACCCTGAGTGATGTCGTCTGCGGAGGCCGACCCACCGGTGTGGAAGGTCCGCATGGTGAGCTGGGTTCCAGGCTCACCAATCGACTGGGCCGCGATAATTCCCACCGCTTCACCCAGGTCAACCGGCGTTCCGGTCGCCAGCGAGCGGCCGTAGCAGGCGGCACATACTCCGACAGTCGACTCACACGTCAGCACCGAGCGCACGGTGATCTCGTGGATGCCGGCCTGGACGAGGTCGTCAATCAGCACGTCACCGATATCGGTGCCAGCCTCAGCCACCACTTTGCCCCGCGGGGTCGCCGCGTCAGTGGCGAGGTTTCTCGCGAAGACCTCGTTCTCGACGTTTTCGGAGCGCACCCAGGTGCCCTCTGCGTCTTGGTGGGCAATCGGGAAGACCACACCCTTCGAGGTGCCACAGTCTTCCTCGCGGATGATGACGTCTTGGGCGACGTCAACCAAACGACGAGTCAGGTAACCCGAGTCAGCGGTACGAAGGGCGGTGTCGGCCAGACCCTTTCTCGCGCCGTGTGTGGCGATGAAGTACTCGGCCACACTGAGGCCCTCGCGGTAGCTGGAGATAATCGGGCGGGCAATAACCTCACCGCGCGGGTTGGAGACCAATCCACGCATACCGGCGATGTTTCCCACCTGCAGCCAGTTACCACGGGCTCCGGAGGTCACCATGCGGTTGATGGTGTTGTCCTCTTCGAAGGCCTCGCGCATTGCCTGGTTGACCTCGTTGGTGCCGTGGCTCCAGATCTCCACAAGCTCACGACGGCGCTCCTGGTCGGAGATCAATCCGCGGTCGAACTGCGACTGGACTTTCTCAGCCTGCTTCTCGTACTTCGAGACAATCTTGTCCTTCTCCTTCGAGCGCGGCACGTCACTGAGAGCAACGGTCACACCTGAACGGGAGGCCCAGTAGAAGCCTGCGTCCTTGACCTTGTCGAGAGTGTCAGCCACCACAACTTTCGGGTAGCGCTCGGCGAGGTCGTTGACCAGCGCAGAGACGCGTCCCTTGTCGATGACCGTCTCGGACCAGTAGTAGTCGTCAGGCAACAGCTCATTAAACAGTGCCCGTCCAAGGGTTGTCTCCATCAGCATGGACTGGCCCTGCTTGAAGCCTTCTGGCTGCTTGCGAGGCGACATGTGCACACTCTCGATACGAATCTTCACCTTGGCGTTTAGGTGCAGTTCGTTCCGGTCCATCGCCATGATGGCTTCTGCCACCGAGGAGAACACACGGCCCTCACCGGCTGCGCCCTCGCGCACGGTAGTGAGGTGGTGCAGACCAATAATCATGTCCTGGGTCGGAACCGTCACCGGACGACCGTCAGATGGCTTCAAGATGTTGTTCGAGGCGAGCATCAACACCCGAGCCTCGGCCTGAGCCTCCACCGACAGCGGCAAGTGCACGGCCATCTGGTCACCGTCGAAGTCAGCGTTGAACGCTGCACAGACAAGCGGGTGCAACTGGATGGCTTTACCTTCCACCAGCTGCGGCTCGAAAGCCTGGATGCCCAGACGGTGCAGGGTGGGAGCACGGTTCAGCAGAACTGGACGCTCGCGGATGATTTCTTCGAGCACGTCCCACACCTCGGGGCGGGAGCGCTCCACCATGCGCTTGGCGTTTTTGATGTTGCTCGAGTGACCAAGATCCATCAGACGCTTGATCACGAACGGCTTGAACAGCTCCAGCGCCATCAGCTTCGGCAGACCACACTGGTGAAGCTTCAGCTGCGGACCGACCACGATGACCGAACGGCCCGAGTAGTCCACGCGCTTACCGAGCAGGTTCTGACGGAAACGTCCCTGCTTACCCTTCAGCATGTCGGACAAGCTCTTCAGGGCACGGTTGCTGGTTCCCGTGACGGGACGACCGCGGCGACCGTTATCGAACAACGCATCGACAGCTTCCTGCAGCATGCGCTTTTCGTTGTTCACGATGATTTCCGGCGCACCCAGGTCGAGCAAACGACGCAGACGGTTGTTGCGGTTAATCACACGGCGGTAGAGGTCGTTCAGGTCACTGGTAGCGAAGCGCCCACCATCGAGCTGAACCATCGGACGAAGCTCCGGCGGAATGACCGGAATGACATCCAGCACCATCGAAGCCGGTGAACCACCGGTCTGAAGGAACGAGTTCACCACCTTGAGGCGCTTAATCGCACGGATCTTGCGCTGGCCCTTACCGTTTTGGATCTCGTCGTGGAGAAGGTCGGCCTCTCCCTGGAGGTCGAACTCCTCGAGGCGACGCTTGATGGCCTCTGCTCCCATGTGGGACTCGAAGAACATGCCGTAGCGGTCCTGGACATCCTGGAAGATGGCGTCTTCAGCCTTCAAGTCACCGACCTGCAGACCAATGAACTCTTCCCACACTCGTTCGAGGTGGGCGATGTCGTCATCGAAGGACTTGCGAATCTGCTGCAGCTCTTTCTTGCCTGCGTCATCGGTGCGACGCTTCTGGTCAGCTTTCGCGCCATCAGCTTCGAGCTTGGCCAGGTCCTGCTCGAGCTCGGTCATGCGCTCGTTCAGAGCAGCCTCGCGCTCCTTCTCGAGCTGACCAATTTCCTGGCGGAGTTCTTTCTCGAGCTCTGGCATCTCGCGGTGACGAGCCTCGTCGTCCACGCTGATGATCATGTAGGCGGCGAAGTAGATGACCTTCTCGAGGTCTTTCGGCGCCATGTCCAGCAGGTAGCCAAGCCGGCTCGGAACACCCTTGAAGTACCAAATGTGGGTGACCGGCGCAGCCAGTTCAATGTGGCCCATCCGCTCGCGGCGGACCGAGGACTTCGTGACCTCGACACCACAGCGCTCACAGATGATTCCCTTGAAGCGGACGCGCTTGTACTTGCCACAAGCACACTCCCAGTCGCGGGAAGGCCCGAAGATCTGCTCACCGAACAGACCGTCCTTCTCCGGCTTCAGGGTGCGGTAGTTGATGGTTTCTGGCTTCTTGACCTCGCCGTACGACCAATTGCGCACGTGGTCCGAGGTGGCCAGACCAATTCGGATTTCGTCAAACGTGGTTGCTTCGAGCACGCTATCTCTCTTCTATATCGACTATCGACAAATATTCGGTGGCGGTTAAATCTCGTCGACGCTCGACGACTCAAACCGGGTGGAAATGTTGATTCCGAGTTCTTCCGCTGCGCGGTAGAGCTCATCGTCGGAATCCTTCAGCGACACCGCCTGACCGTCCGAGGCCAATACCTCGACGTTCAAACACAGTGACTGCATTTCCTTCATCAGCACTTTGAAGCTCTCCGGAATACCGGGCTCCTGGATGTTCTCGCCCTTCACGATGGCCTCGTAGACCTTGACGCGGCCGAGGATGTCATCGGACTTAATGGTGAGCAGCTCCTGCAGAGCGTAAGAGGCACCGTAGGCCTCGAGAGCCCACACCTCCATCTCGCCGAATCGCTGACCACCGAACTGCGCTTTTCCACCAAGCGGTTGCTGGGTGATCATCGAGTACGGTCCGGTGGAACGGGCGTGAATCTTGTCGTCGATCAAGTGGTGGAGCTTCAAGATGTACATGTAGCCCACGCTGACAGGGTCGGGGTAGGGCTCGCCAGAGCGACCATCGAGCAGACGCGCCTTACCGGTGCCATCGACCATCTTCTGGCCGTCGCGGTTTGGCTTGGTCGACTCGAGCAGGCCCACAAGCTCTTCCTCGCTCGCACCGTCAAACACTGGAGTGGCGACATTGGTGCCCGCCGCCACATCTTTGAACTCCTTCGGCAGGCTCGCAGCCCACTGCGGAGTGCCCTCGATCTTCCAGCCCTGCTTGGCGATCCACCCAAGGTGGATTTCGAGGACCTGGCCGATGTTCATACGCCCGGGAACACCAAGCGGGTTCAAGATGATGTCAACCGGGGTGCCATCCTCCATAAACGGCATGTCCTCGACCGGGAGAATCTTCGCGATCACTCCCTTGTTGCCGTGACGACCGGCGAGCTTGTCACCTTCGGAGATCTTGCGCTTCTGGGCGATGTAGACGACCACGCGCTGGTTTACGCCAGAGCCCAGTTCGTCTTCGCCCTCTTCCGCGTCGAAGACCTTGACACCGATGATGGTTCCCTGCTCTCCGTGTGGAACCTTCAGAGAGGTGTCTCGAACCTCACGGCTCTTTTCGTTGAAGATGGCGCGAAGGAGGCGCTCTTCTGCAGACAGCTCGGTCTCACCCTTCGGAGTGACCTTCCCCACGAGGATGTCACCGGGGCGAACCTCGGCACCAATGCGGATGATGCCTCGCTCGTCCAAGTTCGCAAGAAGCTCAGGACCAACATTCGGAAGATCCCTGGTGATTTCTTCCTTACCCAGCTTGGTGTCGCGGGCGTCCACCTCGTACTCCTCGATGTGAATCGAGGAGAGGGTGTCGTCCTTGACCAAGTTCTGGCTGAGGATAATCGCGTCTTCGAAGTTGTAGCCCTCCCACGACATGAACGCGACCAACAGGTTCTTACCCAACGCGAGCTCACCGTTTTCGGTGGCGGGTCCGTCGGCAATGACCTGGCCATCCTCGACACGGTCACCGACCGAGACGAGGATGCGGTGGTTGTAGTTCGTGCCCTGGTTGGAGCGGTCAAACTTCCGCAGGTAGTAACTCTTTGTTCCACCAGCATCGAGGGTGACCTCACAGTGGTCAGCCGAAACCTCGGAGACGACACCGGAGCCTTCGGCGACAATCACATCGCCCGCGTCGACCGCGGCAAAGGACTCCATGCCGGTTCCGACCAGCGGCGCTTCGCTGCGCAGAAGCGGCACAGCCTGGCGCTGCATGTTGGCACCCATCAGGGCGCGGTTGGCGTCGTCGTGCTCGAGGAAGGGAATCAGCGACGTGGCCACTGACACCATCTGGCGAGGCGAGACATCGACGTAGTCGACCTGGTCGGGTCCGACCAGCTCCACCTCACCACCTTTTTTACGCACAACAATCTTTTCCTCGGCGAAGGTGCCGTCGGAGTTCAGCGGGGTACCAGCCTGAGCGACGACGAACTCGTCTTCATCGGTGGCAGTCAGGAAGTCAATCGTTCCCGAGACCTTCCCGTTTTTCACCCGGCGGTACGGCGTCTCAATGAAACCAAACGCGTTGATTCGGGCAAACGAGGCCAGCGAACCAATCAGACCAATGTTCGGACCCTCAGGGGTTTCAATCGGACACATCCGGCCATAGTGCGAGGGGTGCACGTCACGGACTTCCACACCCGCTCGCTCACGGCTCAGACCACCCGGTCCAAGAGCCGACAAACGGCGCTTGTGGGTAAGACCCGACAGCGGGTTGTTCTGGTCCATGAACTGCGAGAGCTGGCTTGTGCCAAAGAACTCCTTGATGGATGCCACCACCGGACGAACGTTGATCAGTGTCTGCGGGGTAATCGCTTCAATGTCCTGCGTGGTCATCCGCTCACGGACCACGCGCTCCATCCGGGAAAGCCCCGTGCGGACCTGGTTCTGGATCAGCTCACCCACCGCGCGAATGCGGCGGTTACCGAAGTGGTCGATGTCGTCCACGTCGAGGCGAATCTCGGCCTTCTTGCCGTTTTTCACACCCTCGATAGTCGTACGACCCTCGTGCAGGGCAAGCAGGTAACGGATGGTCTGAACGATGTCGTCGATGGTGAGCACCGAGACATCGAGATCCTGGTCGATACCGAGCTTGCGGTTGATCTTGTAGCGACCCACGCGAGCGAGGTCATAGCGCTTCTCGTTGAAGAAGAAGTTGTCCAACAGCAGACGTGCTGCCTCCGCAGCAACCTGCTCACCCGGACGAAGCTTGCGGTAGATGTCCTTCAGCGCCTCTTCCTTGGTGAGGATGGTGTCCTTCTCCAGGGTCTCCAACACCGAGTCGAAGCCCGCGAAGTGCTTAGCAATCTCCTCGCTAGTAAGCCCCAGGGCTTTCAGGAAGACCGTGACCGACTGCTTACGCTTCCGGTCAATACGCACACCCACCTGGTCGCGCTTGTCGACCTCAAACTCCAGCCATGCACCACGGCTCGGGATCACTCGGACCGAGTGGATTTCCTTGTCGCTTTGCTTGTCGAGTTCTTTCTCGAAATAGACACCCGGGCTTCTCACCAACTGGGAGACGACCACGCGCTCGGTGCCGTTAATAATGAATGTTCCACGGTCGGTCATCAGCGGGAAGTCGCCCATGAAGACGGTCTGCGTCTTAATCTCACCGGTCTGGTGGTTCATGAACTCGGCTTCGACATAGAGCGGAGCGGCGTAGGTCTTACCGCGCTCCTTGCACTCGTCGAGCGAATACTTCTCTTCTTCGAGGTAGGGGTTAGTAAACGACAGTTGCATCGTCTCGCCGTTGTCTTCAATCGGCGAGATTTCCTCGAAGATGGACTCCAACCCACTCTGGGTGGAAATCACTTGAGACCCAGCGGCCTCAGCTTCCTTGACGCGCTGTTTCCAGGCGTCATTACCGACAAGCCAGTCAAAGCTCTCGGTCTGCAGTGCCAGCAGATCCGGGACAGTGACAGTGTCGCTAATTTTGGCGAACGACAGTCGCGGAGCGACTCGGCCGTTCTTCGGATTCGATGCGGTGTGAGAACGCGCAGCAGCCAAAGAAATTACCTCCAGGGGTAGACCGCTCTACCCTCGTCATAGGGGACTAAACCGTGTGAGTGCCCACCCGCAGGCGCCCAATTACAGGACCAGTGACGCGACAACACGTCATCTCTCGGGGCCGACCGCCATATGACGACTGAGAGGTTGGGGGAGCGACCTTTCACCTTACCCATAAACATGCCAGATGTCTACCCGGGACCCCCGACAGACCACGACGCCTGCTCACTAGGCTCGGGGCGATGGCTCGCCGACAAACAGAACATCGGAGCGTACTTGGCCGCAGTGGCCTCACCGCGTCGATTACCGAGGACCGTTTCGTCCGCGGCGGATGGGTGTTAAGCGTCGACGGCGTCCCGCAGTCCCAGGTCATCCCCGACCGCCCAGACGCTCTGGTCTTCGAATACATCCAACGAATCGGCACCATCATCGACCTGTTTCGACCAGAGAAAAAAGCTGTCTCGAGCGTGCACTTGGGAGCAGGAGCTCTCACCCTCCCCCGCTACCTCTCAGCCACCAGACCGGGCTCTCGATCACAAGTCATTGAATGGGAAGAAGACCTCGTCGACTTAGTCCGCACCCATTTGCCCTGGGATTCGGACTGGAGTATCCGAGTCCGCTACGGCGACGCGAGAGAGATGGTGACCCAGCTCCCCACAGGACTACAAGGCGCTGTGGACCTTGTCGTCGTCGACGTGTTCTCCGGTAATGCCACGCCCTCCCACCTGACAAGCGTCGAGTTTTTCGAACTGCTCCCTCCACTGCTTGCCCCCGGCGGAGTCGTCACCGTGAACCTGGTGGATGTTCGGGGAGGCCGCTTTGCCCGAGCTGAAGCAGCTGCACTCCAAGAAGTGTTCGGGTTTGTGGGAATTCTCGGTGAGTCCGGAGTCGTCAAAGGGCGACGGACCGGCAACTACATCATGGTGGCGACAGTGGAGAAAGGAATTCCTTCCTGGTGGGACGAGGTGGTTCGCCGAGGCCCGCATCCCACCACGTCGATGACGGGGATGAAAGTAGACCGCTTCGTCTCCGGAATCTCGCCCCAGCGAGACGATGCACTGATGCCCTCACCCGAATTGACCCGTTCGTTTCTCGGCACGGACTAAGCCTCGCCACGCGCTGTGGAGAAAACGAGCCAGAGCTAAACGCCCTAGCTAACCTGGCCCCGTGGCAGAGCTGGAGCGAGTGACCGTGTGGGCGGACGCACTGATTCGACTGCATCTTGATTCGTCGTGGAGCTTTGGTTTTGACCATGCAAAAACACGCTTTGGGCAATGCGACCACGCCAAGAGACGGATCACGGTCTCGCGTTATTTGGCCGCACGCGCCGAAGATGACGAGGTGCACCAAGTCCTTCTCCACGAGGTCGCCCACGCCATGGTGGGTGTCCGGGAGGGACACGGGCCGGTATGGAAGAAACGCGCACGCGAGCTTGGCTACGTCGGCGGACGCACCCACTCCTCCGATGCCGCCACTGACCACGCGAGGTGGCGGGGTGTCTGCCCCGCCGGACACGAAGTCATCAGGTTTCGGCGTCCCTCCAAGCCGACCTCGTGTGCGGTGTGCTCGCCGCGGTTTGACAGGCAATTTGTCATGACCTGGCACGACCGACGCGCTGCCAGCTGAGCCCAGTACCGACCCACCAGAATGTGTGGGGTGAGAGTCAGAGGCCGGACCGTTCTTCGCGCGGCAATCGATAACGCCTGGGAGGCACTCCACACACCAGAGGTCTTCCGCTCAGTGTCGTCCCCGTTTACCGTCTTTCGCACTGCCCGGGGCAACGAGCTTCCAGACCGCTTCCAGCCAGAGACCGACTACGAGGTGACGGTGTGGGCGATGGGGCTCGTGCCGCTTGGCCGGCAGATTATTCGCCTGGAGGACGACGGTTCGTCATGGGAACACCGGGTCGTGACCGATGTGGGGCACGGAGTCACTGGTCCTCTATCACTTCTCAAAAACTGGCGACACGAAATGGTCCTCACGGCGCGGGCTGATGGAACCACCGATTTTTCCGACACCCTCACCGCCAAAGCGGGAGTGCTCACTCCACTTGCATGGATAGGTCTGCAGGTGTTTTGGCTCTGGCGAGTGACGAAACTGCGCGCACTCGCTGGCGACTGGGATAGTCCAAACACCGCGAGGTGGAACGCGCGCTATGCCGGGGCCACGGCAATGTGGAGCGGGAAGGTCAACCCGGTGGTGGAACAGGTAGCCGGGGCGCTGACACCCGGGAAGGCGTTTGATCTCGGTGCCGGTGAAGGGGGCGATGCTCTGTGGCTTGCCTCCAACGGTTGGCACGCCACCGCGGTCGACGCGTCGTCGGTGGGAATTTTCCGTGGGCACCGCGAGGAAGTTGCTCGTCACTCAGCAGGGGAGAAGGTCTCACCGATCCGCTGGATGGTGGCCGACCTCACGAGAAGCTGGCCGCTTGGCACGGAGCAAGCAGACCTGGTGACACTGATGTTTTTCCACGCAGACCACGAGACGAGACAGACGGTGTGGTCGCGGGCCCGTGAAGCGGTAGCCCCAGGGGGAACGCTGCTGATTGTCGGACACGATCCGGATGACGCGAAGCTCGGAATTCCCCGGCCGCCAGAAGACATGTGTTTTCGAACAGACGAGTTAGAAGCGCTTGTCCCCAGTGATTGGTCGTCGGTGAAGGCCGAGGTCATCACGCGGACACAGACAGTCAACGGAGTTGACGTCACCGTCGGTGACGTCGTGTTGGTGGCCACTCGTTAGGGAAGTGCCCCCACGCTGGCAAGGGCCGCGCGAAGCAAACTGCCTCGACCACCCTCTAGCTCCGAGAGCACTGACTCGCTGACTGCTTCCGCTGGAGTCATCCAGGTCATCTCAAGGGCGTCTTGGCGCGGCTCGCACGTTCCCGTCACCGGCACCACATAGACCAGGGCGACCGCGTGTTGGCGAAGGTCAGAGTACTTGGCGTCCGGGAAAGGAAAGTACTCGGCGACCTGCACGGGGTGCGGGGCAAGCGGCAGTTGCGGAAAGGCCATCGGTCCAAGGTCTTTTTCCAAATGCCGGAAAAGAGCGTCGCGCAATGTCTCTCCGAACATCACTCGACCTGAGACGAGAGTCCGCGCCATCGAGCCTTCGGGACTGACGCGCAGGAGAAGACCCACTTCGGTGATAACCGAGTAGCTGTCCACCCGGACCGGAACGGCCTCGACATACATCAGCGGTAGGCGCTGCCGAATCGACTGCAACTCGTCGTCTGAGAGCCAGCCGGAGTTGGGGTCAGGGGTTCTTGTCGAGGACATATCTCTTTCTTACCGCGGATTGTCCGCGTGTGTGAAAAGTTTTCCCCCGAGTATTACGAGGCGAGC
>CAJXYC010000024.1 GCA_913063365.1 uncultured Cellulomonadaceae bacterium | reverse complement strand
GGCGACCACGTGGTCATCAGAGAGCAAAAGACGGCAGAAAACGGCGAAATCGTGGCAGCCCTTCTCGATGGCGAAGCCACCGTGAAGGTGTTCAAGCAGCGAGACGGCCACACCTGGCTGCTCCCGCAGAACTCTGCCTACGAGCCGATCTTGGGCGACGACGCGACCATCCTCGGCAAAGTCGTCACCGTGCTGCGCTCGATTCGCTAGTCCGCAATCGCACTGGCAAAGCGCGCAATGCGCGCGACTTTTCCGATACCTCCAGCGATGTCGGCGTGCACAGGGTGCACGACGTAGCGCTCCATGGTCTCTTCGTCGACAAATGTCGCCACGAGACCTGCTTTCCACTCGCTGTCTGACTCCATGTCAATGGATAACTCCCAGCCAGAAATCTCGTCTAATTTCTGGTCAAGGCCTTCTAGGCGCCTCACCGCTGCCTCGAATTCTTCCGCCGTCGCGGTCTCGAGCGGGGCAAACATCACAATTCGTCGAATCATTGACACACCTGTTCATTCCGTGTTGTCGTGGCGGGTAACTCGTGCGCTCCAGTCTGGCGGATATCACCGTTACCCGTGACGCACTTTGGTTTAACATATGTCCAAAGCCCGCTATTTGTAAGGTGACTCATGCGGAAGACAGAAGTCCTCCTCCCCCCGTCTCTCTTTTCCGATCTCGATCGCGTAAGCGGTTACCCCCTCTACCAACAGGTCGCGCAGAAATTTGAGGCGGCGATTCGAGAAGGAACCCTTCCGGCGGGCTCCCGCATCGAGAATGAAGTCTCTCTCGCCGAGCGTCTTAACCTGTCTCGTCCCACCATCAGACGGGCGATACAGTCGCTTGTCGATGCCGGATTGATTGTCCGGAGACGAGGAATTGGTAGCCAGGTCGTCCACGGCCAAGTCACACGGGGCCTGGAGCTCACCTCGCTATTCGATGATCTACAGCACTCTGGAAGCGCGCCCGAAACCACGGTGCTCCACTACGAGACACTTCCAGCCTCAGTCGCCATTGCCGGGCACTTAGGAATCGCCGTCGGCTCACCGGTTCTCGAAGTTCTCCGCCTTCGTAAATCCGGTGGTGTTCCAGTGGCGATGCTGCACAACTGGATTCCCGAATCCACCGGGAAGATTGAGCAGTCAGAATTTGAAAAGCGGGGCTTCTATCAAATATTGCGATCCCGTGGTCTCGTCCCCCAAGTCGGTAAGCAAAAGATCAGCGCGAGACGCGTAACTCAGGCCGAATCACTCGCACTCGATATCGAGTCGGGTGCGGCCGTCCTGTCAATGGAACGCACGGCCTATGACTCGATGGGGCACGCAATCGAACACGGTGAACATATTTACCGGCCGGATCTGTATTCGCTCGAGTTCACCGTGGTGAACAAGTAGCCGACTAGCTGGCCAGATACGGAAGCCGGGGGTCTGTTCCCTCCGCGTCCCAGGTGTCTCTGACCCACCCGTGATTCGGATCGTCGACGATGTTCCACGAACGATCGGGGTCTGGACCAGCCATCACGTTCATGAAATACAGGTCATATCCGGGTGTGGCGGCAACGGGTCCGTGAAACCCGTGGGGCACCAGCACGACGTCTCCCGTGCGCACCTCAACCAATTCGTCGAACGGACGCTCGTCTGAGGGGTAACCGCGGAAATACCCCATGGGGTCTGTCGGCTTATCGGTCTGGTAGGCCCGGTCAACGGCCGCTTCAAAGTAATAAATCTCCTCGAGGTTCGACTCCACCCCCGGCACATACGTGTCGTGTTTATGCGGAGGGATTCCAGACCAGTTCCCCGCCGGCACAATCACCTCCACGGCAATCATTCGGTTGGCATCTAGGTGGTCGACCCCGCCAAAATCGTGGACTTGCCGGGTGGAGCGGCCGCCTCCTCGGAGAAGTGTCGCCACATCCGCCGCCCGCTGCAGCTGCACCGGCTTGTCACCCTCAGCGGGCGTTTCCACGACCATCACCCGGCCCGTGGTCTCCAGGGTCGCGGGAGTGTGTGGAGGGAGATAGAGACAATCGGAGGGGCCGTAAAAAACAGAGCGTCTGCCCGCCAAAGAATCGGTGACCGAAGAAGATGCGCCAGGGGGCGTGTAAGTCACCTGCAGGTCGTCCCCCGCGAGAAGGTAAATCACCCGCTCGACCGGGCCAGCCTCTAACTCAAAGCGCTTACTGTCAGCGGCATCGGCAATCCGCATGCCCGTGTACTGCCACCCAGGCAGGGATGCATCAACCACCGTCTCCCAGGGTCCACGGCGAAGTTCTCCACGGCGATAAAACCACTGGGTCATGACTTAACCGGCCTCTCGTGCCACCTTTTGCAAAAACTCCACACTCGCCTGAGCATCAGCAATGGGTCCGCCTCCGTCCTCGGGTTCTTCCCGAATGACGAGGTCTTGCTCGAGGACAAACCACCCGGTGTAGCCCTGGCGAATGAGTGTTTCGATTATCCCACGGACATCAACATCGCCCTGCCCGAGCGGTGTGTAGAGGTCCTGCGTGACGCCCTCGTAGTAGGTAATTTCTCCGTCTTGGACACGTTTGGCCACCGACAGGTCGACATCCTTAAAGTGCACGTGCCCCACCCGATCACCATGAGTTTTCGCAAACCAGACAGGGTCGGTGCCGCCAATCCACATATGTCCGGTGTCGAGGCAAAAGTCCATGTCGGTGCGAGTCAACACCTCATTGACATCGTCCAAGGTCTCCACCATCGTGCCGGCGTGGGGGTGGATGACCGCCCGCACGCCGCGCTCGGCTGCTCTGGCCGCAATCCGGCGTAAGTTGTCGGCCAGTGTCTGCCAGCGCTCTTCTGTCATCTCTGGCCGGGGAGCGTCGTAGCCCTCTTGACCGGTCTCAGCAGCGAGTACCATCACATCGGCGTGGGAGGCGACAAAGGCGTCCAGTTCTCGCTCGATAGCGGGCATCGGGTCTTGTGCAGGGTCGTGTAAGACGATCGGGACAAAACCGCCGACTGCGGTCATCTTGTGTCGACCAAGAACCTCACTACGACCATCTGGGTCCTCCGGCAGGAAACCCAATGGGCCAAATTCGGTGGCCTCAAGACCGAGCGACGCCATTTCGGTGAGCACACGATCCGGCTCCATTTGGTGGCCCCAGCCAGGGACTTCACATACCCCCCACGAGATGGGGGCTCCAGCGATACGGACAGCAGACATGTGTTCTCCTTTACACACTCGGGACGTCGGCGACGGCCATGGGTTGTTCGCCGCCCAATACGGCACGGACGGCTTCAGCCGCCATTTCAAAAGTCTTTTTCGCACTCTGTTCGCTAAGCCCCATGACGTGCGGGGTGAGAACCACACGGGGGTGGTCGAAGAGCGGGTGGTGTGAGGGAGGTTCGCCCGGGAAGACATCAAGTCCCACTCCCGCTAATTGCCCGGACTGAAGTCCCTCGAGAAGCGCGTCGTTATCGGCGATATCTCCTCGGGCCAGGTTGACAAGGATCGCCCCGGGGCGAAGCCCCGCGATGAACGGTGCATCAATGAGACCTGTGGTCTCTGGTGTTGAGGGAAGGTGAATCGAGATGTGGCTGGCCTCCGCCACTGCTTCCTGCGCGCTACCGGCCTGTTCGACCCCACTGACCTGCACGAAGGGGTCAAAGGCGACTACTCGCATGCCAAATGCCTGCGCCAAAGTACCCACCCGCGATCCGATGCGTCCGTAGCCGAGGACGGCCAGGGTGCCCCCTGCTAAATCTCCGACAGAGTGCTCGGTTCGCTCCGACCAGCGACCCTCAGACACCAACGACGTCAATGGCCGCAATGACTTGGTCAGAGCAAGGAGGTGGGCAAGAGCTCCCTCTGCCACCGCGTCTGTGTTGGACCCGGGGGTGATCGCAACGGGGATACCTCGTCGGGCAGCCTCCGCCACGTCGACCCGCTCGGTGCCCACACCGGTTCTCGCGAGAACCCGCAACGCCGGCATCTGCTCGAGTACGGCCTTGTCGACATCAACATCGGCCCGAACAATTGCTCCCACAGCCACGGCAAGATCCTCCGTCGAGGGAGTGTCAATGAAATCGGCCGCACTGCCCAGCACCGGTTGGACAATGTCTCGGGGAACGGGTCCGAGTCCGACCACAACGGGACGGGTCACGCTCTCTACGCCCCAGATTGACCGGGCTGGTGGGTAGTTCCCTCCGGTTGGTCAATCGATGCCCAGCCGCCCGTCTCCGCAGTCGTGAGCACACCGTCTAGTACCCGCGAAGCCGATACAGCATCAATCAAGGTGCTGTTGCGGTGCTGGAGACCCAGGAATGCCTCAATGAATTTCCCGGCCTCGACGATTTTCAAGTCGTCATAGCCCATATTGGGTCCTGCCCCTGGCTGGAAACGACCAAAGTCACCGAAGTGCGGGCTCGCCAGCAAGCGCTGATAGCCGACTCTGTTCCCGGAATACCCGGTCGCGAGCTGGAGCTCGTTCATCCGCTCAAAATCCCAGCTCATCGACCCTTCCGTGCCGTAGACCTCGAGTTCGTAGCGAGAGCGGGGACCGACGGCCACACGTGAAGCCTCGAGAGTTCCCACCGCGCCTGGGGAGCCCCCACCGAAACGGACAAGCGCTCCCCCGTAGTCTTCGTTTTCCACCGGCTTCATCTCGCCGTCTTCGATGACGGCAAAGTGAGTTCCGGAGCCCATCGGTAGTTCAGGCCGCTCAGCGTGCACCGTCGAGGTGAGACCGGTCACTGAGTCAATTGACCCGACGACGTATTGGGCGAGATCGACCAGGTGGCCCATGAGGTCGCCCACCACACCAGAGCCGGCGAGCTCTTTCACAAAACGCCAGGACAGGGCGCCTCGCGGGTCTGCCGAATAGTCGGCGAAGAAAATACCCCGCACATTAGTGACCCGACCGATTCCGCCTTCCGTCACAATCCGGCGCATTTCTTCCAAGGCGGGGGCGTGTCGGTAGTTAAAGCCCACTGTGCTCGCCACCCCTGCCGCGGCGACCGCGTCAGCAATAGCCTGAGTTTCCGCGGCCGTACGGCCTGCGGGCTTTTCAATCCACAGGGCCTTCCCAGCCTTAGCGGCGGCGACGCCCATTTCTTCGTGGAGGAAATTCGGCGCACACACCGACACCACGTCAACGTCCGGGTGGGCAAGCACTTCCTTGTAATCGGTCGTGAAGGACTCGTAGCCGAGGGTGTCAGCCGCGTACTGGGCACGCTCCTCCGAGGTGTCTGCCGCAATGACAAGGCGGGGCTTGACCTCGAGCTCGGGGTAGTAAATCGGAAGAGACTGGTACGCCTGGGTGTGAACCCGACCCATCCAACCGACACTGATCAGACCAATTCCCAATTCGCGCACGTCTATGTCCCTTTCTTGTGGGTGGTCGTTCGAAGCGCCTCGACGGAGGCGGCGAGGCTGTGGCGAAGCCATAAGCCGTCAGAGCCAAGAGCAAGAAAGTCGACACCGTCCGACACCATCGCTTGTGCTCTCTCATCGCTCGGTGCAATCGAGCCCACGGGCACACCATGGGCCTTTCCGGCCTGAACAATTCCGCGGAAAGCCTCAACGAAGCTTGGGTCAGCAAGCTTCGCGGGGACCCCTAGGGCAAAACTCAAATCCAGAGGCCCAATGAAGAGCGCGTCCACTCCGGGAAGCGCAGCAATCTCCTCGACATCAGCAAGAGCACCCGGTGTTTCAATCTGCGGCATACACACAGGTCGAGGCAGATCAGTCAGGGTTTTATTGCCCCATCCAGCCGCCCGCGTGTAGCTCGCGACTCCTCGCTCACCCTCTGGCGGGTAGGCAAAAAAACCGGCCACTTCACGGGCCTGTTCGACTGATTCAATACGAGGCACCATCACGCCCGCCGCGCCCTGGTCGGCCACCCATCCGATCATCGATCTGTCTGGTCGGGGCACCCGCACGATCACCGAGACGTCATAGCCCGCCGCAGCGGCGACGGTCGGTCCGACATCGGCAGAGGTCACGCCTCCGTGTTCCAAATCCAGCACAACCCAGTCCAAACCCGCGAGGCCCGCAATCTCCGCCGCCGCAGGTGTCTGGAGACCGAGGAAGGTCCCCGGCGAACACCCCGCAGCCGCTAGCCGGCCGCGCAGGTCGTCACCGCTCGGAGGTCCTAGCCGTGCCATACCTGGTGCTTCTGACCGTCTTCGAACTCCACGCGCTTTTCCTCAATCCACGGCTGCTCAAAGACTTCAGCAGGTGCCACGTCCCACCACACATTGGAGGCGGGGAGATTGGCGTGCTGGATAGTCGGCACCACGATGACAACCGGGCCGTCGTGGTCGCGCGTTGAGGAGAGCGCCTGACGAACCTCGTCGGCAGTGATGGGGCGCAAGGCTTTGGCGCCAAGGCCCTCTGCGATTTTCACGATGTCCACCTCGAGGTAGTCCCCTTCGAGGGTCTTGGCACCAGACTCGGTAGCCATCTGGTCGCCCTCGCGGTACCGGAACTCGTTGCCGTAATGGGCACCGGTTCGCCACATCTGGAGACGCCTGATGACCTGATAACCGTGGTTTTCACTCACCACCACCGTCATCGGGAGGTGCTCTTGAGCGGCAGTCACCAGTTCAGTGGGAGCCATCAAGAAGGTGCCGTCTCCAACGAAACTAGTGACACGTTTGGAAGTATCGGGAGTTGCCCACCGCACCCCAATCCCTGCAGGGATTTCGTATCCCATGCAGGAAAAACCAAATTCCAGATGGCAGTGCCGCCCGCTCGTGGCATCCCAAATCTTCTGCAGGTCTCCAGGAGGCCCACCTGCCGCCGTGATGATGGTGTCACCTGCCTGCGCGTGCTCTTGCATCAGGGCAATGAGTTGGCCTTGGGTGAGGACCGCATCGGTCTCTTCAGAATCGAGGGTGGACTTGTCGAAGACCACGTCGGGATCAATTGCCTCCTGGCGCATCGCCTCCCAGTCTGATTTCGCGGTGGCCACTCGATCCGCCCACTCTCCTGGCACGGTATGCCCCGACAGGGCGTCAGTGAGCGCGGCGAGGGCGACCTTGGCGTCGGCGACGACAGTGGTCGCGCCCTGTTTCACGCCGTCAAACTCGGTGACGTTGATGGAGCCGAAGCGAACCTTGGGGTTCTGGAACATCGACTGAGATCCGGTGGCAAAGTCAGTGAGCCTGGTTCCCACGTGGACAATCAGGTCTGCTTCGGCCGCCAATTCGTTGGTGTGCGGGGATCCTTCGAGTCCCAAACCCCACAAGTGCCAGGGGCCGGGGTTTTGGATAGCGCCCTTCCCGCCGAAGGTTTCGGTGACGGGAATACCGGTCTGGCTGGCAAGCGCCTCGAGCTCGGCGGTGGCGTCGGAATAGTGAATTCCACCACCTGCGATGAGCAGTGGCTTTTTTGCGCCCTTGATGAGGCCGGCAAGCGACTCGACTTCAGCCGGGTCTGCCTGGGGCCGGCGAATAATCCAGTCGTGCGGTTCGAAAAACTCGACCGGGTAGTCATAGGCGTGGGATTGAACGTCCTGCGGCAACGACACCACGACGGCGCCTGTTTCGGCCGGGTTTGCCAGGACGCGAAAAGCTTGCGGCAGCGAGGTCAGGATCTGCTCGGGGCGACTGATCCGGTCAAAGAACCGAGAAATCGGCCGAAAGGCGTCATTGACGGAGACGTCTGGCCCGAGGGGGTGTTCGAGCTGCTGCAACACCGGTCCTTGATGTCTGGTGGCGTAAATATCTCCGGGGAGCAGCAACACCGGCAGTCGATTCACGGTGGCGAGGGCTGCTGCGGTCACCGTGTTCATAGCTCCGGGGCCAATCGACGCTGTCACCGCGAGCGCTTGTCGTCTCTTGCTGGCCTTGGCAAATCCGACGGCCGCGTGGGTCAGGCCCTGTTCGTTCCTGCCTTGAACAAAAGGAAGTTCGTCACTGAATTGGTGGAGGGCTTGACCGAGTCCGGCGACATTGCCGTGTCCAAAGATGCCAAGCGCTGCGGGGATAAAACGCTGGCGGTTCCCATCTGCCACCGAGTACTGGTTGGCGATGTATCGAACGATTGCCTGTGCCACGGTGAGGCGAACGGTCTTCCCTGACCGGCCGCGCATGGCGTTGTGGTTAATAGCCATGGTTCCTATCCTCCCAAGTCCTACACCCGCGAGTGCAGGATGATTGTTTTCCAGTCGGTCATGTCATTGACGGCTGTCCGCACACCTTCTTTTCCGATACCTGAATCTTTCAGGCCACCGTATGGCATGAGGTCTGCCCGCCATAGGGGCGTCCAGTTGATGTGCACGACCCCGGCGTCAATCTCGCGCATCGCCCGAATTGACGTATCCATGTTGTGTGAGAACACTCCGGCGCCAAGCCCGTAGCGGGTCGAATTCGCCAATTGGATGGCGTGGTCAAGATCCTGCGCCGTCGTGATGGAGACAGCAGGTCCAAACAGCTCGTCTTGAGCGAAGGAGTGCTCACCGGGAACGTTTCGAACAATCGCCGGGCTCACCATTGCGCCGTCTCGCTCGCCTCCGGTGACAAGCTCGGCACCGTCTGAGACGACTTGGCCAATTGCGGTGTGGACCCGAGCAGCGTCGGATTCGGAAATCAATGTGCCGACCATGGTTTCGTCTTTTCCGGGGTCGCCGACAGTAATGGCGTTCACTTTCGGTGTCAGTGCCTCGATGAAAGCATCCTCCACGGCGGACTCCACGATGACTCTCTGCACAGAGATGCAGACCTGGCCGGCGTTGATGTAACCACCGAGCGCGACCGCGTGTGCGGCCTGTTCGATGTCCGCATCCTGCGTCACGACAACCGGTGAGGATGCTCCCAGCTCGAGCGAGAGTTTCTTGACACCGGCAACCTTTGTGATCTGCTCACCGACGGCTGTTGACCCAGTGAAGGAGACTTTGTTGACTCGGGGGTCTGACACGAGCTGCGCTCCGATATCGCGCCCCGCACCGTTCACGACATTGAGAACACCTTCTGGCAGTCCGGCGTCCAGGAAGCATTGAGCGAGCAGGCTTGCGGTGAGTGGAGCTTGGGCAGCAGGCTTCATCACCACAGAATTGCCCGCACCGAGAGCGGGTCCTACTTTGTGAAGGACCAGAAGCGAGGGGTAGTTGAAAGGCGTGATCGCAACAACAACGCCAACGGGCTGGGCGATCGTGTAACCCACTTTGTCCAAGCCAGTGCCGAGGTTGGCATCGAGCGGAAGCGATTGTCCATACCGATGAGCACCTTCAAACGCAGAGAGTCGAATGATTTCGCCAGCACGGGATGCCTCACCCCTGGCTTCGCGGATGCTCTTTCCGGTTTCCTTGCAGATGATCTGCGCGAGTTCTTCTTGTCGCTCATCGGCAAGTCGAGCGGCTTCGAGGAGTACTTTGGTGCGCTCGTGGGCGGGGGTTTTTCGCCAGGTGTGGCTTCCGAGCACAGCACTATCGAGAGCGCGGTCGATATCGGCTCGTTCGGCGAGCACCACCTCGCCGACTGGCTCTGAGCTAAAAGGCGAGACGACTTCTTGCACGATGTGGCCGGCCGGTGATTCCCACTGCCCGGCAATGAGGAGACCAGTTTTCTTCACGGACTCTGTTCCCTTTCGAACTACTTTGTTCGCACAAAGTCTACGGGCATATATCGGGGTAGTTGCAACCCCGTGGTGACAAACTCCCGACTATGACTGCTCCCGAATTACGGTGAAAAAGCTCTGGTGCCGGCTTAAATACTGATTTCTGCTCCGTGGAACCGGTGCCGGCAAATGTTTCGGTTCGGTAACAGTCGGTTTTGCGTCTGCCGTTTTTGTGCTGACAAAGTATTAGATTATGTTCATCACAGCCCCACACGGGTTGTGGTGCACCAAAAAATAGAAACTCAAGGATGAGAGGTTCGAATTTGTCTACCAAGAAATTCGCTGTTCTAATCAGCGCGGTAGCCCTCACCCTCGCTGGTTGTGCAGCAGGTGGAGGAGAAGCCGCATCGGACGCCGGAGGAGACTCGGGCTCGACGGAATCGACTGAGTCGACCGAAGCTGCTGCTTCGGGCGGTGACAACAGCGACATCAAGATCTGTGTCTACACCCACGGTGACGGCGGAACCTTCTGGTCCGTTGCTCAGGCGGGTGCTGAGAAGGCCGCTGAAGACCTCGGCGTGACCCTCGACTACCAGGGCTCCGTGAACGACGCCGCTCTGCAGGCCTCCACTATTGAGGCTGCTGTTGCTGCTGGATGTTCCGGTGTGGCCGCGTCCGCTCCGGACCCAGGTGCTATCGAGACCGCGATGCAGCAGGTCGCTGACGCCGGTATCCCGACTGTGACCATGAACTCTGGTTCGCAGGTGTTCAAGGACCTCGGTGCCTTCACCCACGTGGGACAGGACGAGATCGTTGCCGGCCAGCAGGCTGGTCTGCGCTTCAACGACCTTGGCGTCTCCAAGATCCTCTGCCCGATCCAGGAGGCCGGTAACTCTGGTCTGCAGGAGCGTTGCGATGGAGCTCGCGAGACCTTCAACGGAACCGTTGAGGACTTCAACCTCGATGGCGGTCTGCAGGACCTGGCCGCTGCCTCGACCAAGCTCGAAGCAGCCCTCGCCGCTGACGCCGACATCGACGCCGTGTTCGCTCTGAACGCTGACATCGCCGCCAAGGCTGCCCTCCCGGCCGCTGACGCTGTGGGTCGCGACCTTGTTATCGGAACGGTTGACCTCTCCGAGGACGCCCTGAACGAGATTGCCGCCGGAAACATCGCCTTCGCGATTGACCAGCAGCAGTACGCCCAGGGTTACCTCTCGGTCGTCCTTCTCTACCTGAACGTGATCAACGGTCACGAGCTCGGTGGTGGACTGCCGATGTACACCGGTCCTGGATTCGTCACTCCCGACAACGTCGGAGTGGTTCAGGAACTCGTGAACGCGGGAACCCGGTAAACAAGTAACTCAGTAACACCGCAGGAGGGGGTTGACTAAGGTACGCCTTAGGCAACCCCCTCACTGTGTAAAACCTAAGTACTCAAGGGAGAGACATCAGGTGACAACGACGGTAGATGAACGGGTCGCACAAACCTCACTTGCGACCAAAATGCTTCAACGCCCCGAATTAGGCGCCCTCATTGGTGCGGCGGTCATTTTCGGACTGTTCTGGGGTGTGGATACAACAGGAAACTTCGCGCGACTCGGTGGAACAGCCGGGTGGACCGACATCGCAGCCCCCATCGGAATCATTGCCGTGGCCGTGGCACTGCTCATGATTGGCGGTGAATTCGACCTCTCCACCGGTGTCATGGTGGGATCGGCCGGTTTGCTGACCGGTGTGTTGGCCACTGAATTTGGTCTCAATATCTGGCTGGCGGTACTCATCGTGCTGATTTTTGCGGCGCTCGTGGGGTTCTTGAACGGAGTCATCGTTCTTCGAACCGGTTTGCCGTCATTTATTGTGACCCTCGCCACTTTCTTTGTTCTTCGAGGGGCGAACCTCGCGCTCACCAAAGAAATCACCGGCACCGTTCGCGTCACCAATATTGAAGACGCCGCGGGATTCGATTCACTCCAGCCTCTGGTGGCCTCAAAAATTGCTCTGGGCGACGCCACCTTCCAGGTCTCGATTATCTGGTGGATTCTGGTGACTATCGCCGCGACGTGGCTTCTCACCCGGACCCAATTCGGAAACTGGATCTTTGCTTCCGGCGGCGACAAGAACGCTGCCCGTAACGCCGGAGTCCCTGTCGCGCGGACCAAGATCACCCTGTTCATGATGAGCTCGGTGGCCGCGGCCTTCGTCGGCATCATGTTCGTTGTGAGGCTGCAGGGAATGCAGGCCGGTCAGGGTGTGGGGATGGAGTTCTTCTACATCATCGCCGCCGCCGTCGGCGGAACGCTGCTGATGGGTGGTGCCGGTTCTGCCATTGGTGCCTCAATCGGAGCAGGGATCATGGGAATGGCCGATATCGGTATCCCCTACGCCCTCTGGGATTCAGACTGGCGCTGGACCTTCATCGGCGTGATTCTTCTCGCCGCGGTGATGGTCAACACCTTTATTCAGAACCGCGCGAAAGGAGCGAAGCGATGACTGACATTGCACTTGAACTAAAAGATGTCGGCAAGAGCTTCGGAAGCGTCATCGCGCTGTCTGGAGTGTCCGTGAAAGTCCAGAAGGGGTCAGTGACCTGCATTCTGGGTGACAACGGAGCCGGAAAGTCGACACTGATTAAGACACTCTCTGGTGTGCACAAGCCCTCCAGCGGTGTCTATGAGGTCGAGGGCGAAAAGGTGAGTTTTAACTCGCCACGTGACGCACTGGCCAAAGGAATCGCCACGGTCTACCAAGACCTCGCCACGATTCCGCTGATGTCGGTGTGGCGAAACTTCTTCCTCGGAAACGAAATCACCAAAGGCTGGGGCCCGTGGCGCCGGCTGGACGTGAAAAAGATGAAGGCGCTTGCCAAAGAGCACCTGTTGGAGATGGGCATCGACCTGCGCGATACCAACCAGCAAATCGGCACCCTCTCTGGAGGAGAGCGCCAGGCGGTTGCCATCGCGCGTGCGGTGTATTTCGGCGCGAAAGTGCTGATTTTGGATGAGCCGACCTCAGCTCTCGGTGTCCGCCAGTCCGGACTCGTGCTGAAATACGTCTTGGCAGCCAAGGATCGTGGAGTGTCGGTGGTGTTCATCACCCACAACCCGCACCACGCCTACCTCGTGGGAGACCGTTTCTACCTGCTCAACCGTGGTCGCCTGGCCAACGAGTTCGAACGCTCAAATGTTGAGCTCGAGGAGCTCACCAAGGCGATGGCTGGTGGAGCGGAACTCGACGAGCTCACCAAAGAGATTCAGACCGTCCGCGGCGACTAGTTCGCAGTGGATGTCGGGGGTCGAGGAGAAATCCTCGGCCCCTTTCTCATGACGCCTCTGGTGACGACACCGGATGGAGCTCGCCGTCTGCCTCGGCCAGAAGCGCTTCCAACAGGCTGGTTATTCCCACCGAACCAATCCCGAGGTCCTCGTGGAGGCGGGCGTTGCCCAGTGACGTGTCGACCGGCACGGGCTCGCTAAACCGCTCCGAGTCAGGGGGTGGGCCCTCTTCCAGCAGGCTGGAATTCAGCCCAAAGACATCACAGACCAGGCGTGCGAGGTCCATGCGCTCGATGGCGTCGTCGGAGACGACGTGGAAGTGACCCGTTGCGCCACGGCTCACAATCCTCGTAATGGTCGAACCAATTTCCGAGGCGAGCGACGGTGTGGCCACGCGATTGACGCCCTCGCCAGCAAAAACATAAAACGGCTCCCCCGCCTGCAGTGATTGGACGAGGGCGGAGACAAAATAGCCAAACCCGACATCCTGGCTCCGTGGCATCGACGCCTGAAGCCGGTGCGACCCCATCACCCCGCCAATACGGCAAATGGCCCCGGTATTCGGAGCGACATCTCTGATGACCTGCTCCCCGAGGGCCTTCAAATAGCCGTAGGTATTGACCGGGCGGCCGTAATGGGACTCCGGCACGAGGTGCCCGGTTCCGTCCATGACCCAGTCGGTCGAGATATACACGGGCTTCACTCCGACACGGACGGCCGCCCTCGCCACCGCTTGGGTGAGACCGGGATAGGCCTTGTAGGCCTGCTCGGACTCGAGGCGCTGGAAGTCATTGGCAATCGCCGTGTGCACGACAGCGTCGGCCCCCTCCAGCGCAGAGGCCATGTGGTCCTCACACGACGTGTCGACCACGAGGTGAGCCCACGGCATTGACACCTCGGGCTCTCGGCGGGTGAGTGCCACCACCTCGATCCCGGCAGCGTGCATTACCTCGGCGATATTGCTACCAAGAAAGCCGGTGGCTCCTGTGATGGCAATTTTCATCGGCTGGGCCTAGTTCTGCGGGAAGCCGAGGTTAAGCCCTCCGTGGCTCGGGTCCAACCACCGTGAGGTGATGACTTTTTGACGGGTGAAGAACCGGAAACCTTCCTCGCCGTGTGCTCGTGAATCACCAAACAGCGAATGCTTCCAGCCACCGAATGAGTAGTAGGCCATCGGCACTGGGATCGGCACGTTCACACCCACCATGCCGACTTCAATATCCGCGACAAATTTCCTCGCGGCACCGCCGTCGTTGGTGAAAATGGCCGTGCCGTTACCGAATGCTCCGCTGTTGATGAGCTCGACACCCTCGTCATAGCTCGCCACTCGGACTACCGAGAGCACGGGGCCAAAGATTTCCTCGGTGTAGACCTTCGAGCTGGTCGGAACGTGGTCGACCAGGGTGGGACCAAGCCAGAAGCCGTCGGCCTCGCCATCGGGGCTCACACCGCGACCATCGACGACGACGGTTGCCCCATCGTCCTTGGCGATATCGATATATGAGGCAACTTTGTCGCGGTGTGCCTCGGTGACGAGCGGGCCCATATCGCAGGAGCGTCGTCCGTCTCCCACCTTGATGGCCGACATCTTGCTGGAGATCGCTTTCACGAGTTCATCGCCGACCGGGTCCACCGCGACCACAACGGAAATGGCCATACACCGCTCCCCTGCAGAGCCAAATCCTGCGTTGACCGCAGAGTCAGCGACGAGGTCGAGATCGGCATCGGGTAGCACCAGCATGTGGTTTTTAGCCCCTCCGAGAGCCTGAACCCGTTTGCCTGCTTGGGCACCCGTCTCATAGACGTAGCGGGCAATCGGGGTCGAGCCCACGAAGGAGACTGATTGGACGACCGGGTGATGCAACAGCGCATCCACCGCTTCTTTGTCGCCGTGGACGACGTTAAACACGCCATCCGGGAGGCCCGCTTCTTTCCAGAGATCTGCCATCCAGTTGGCAGCGGACGGGTCTTTTTCACTGGGTTTCAAAATGACGGTGTTCCCCGCCGCGATTGCCACCGGGAAAAACCACATGGGAACCATGGCCGGAAAGTTAAAGGGACTAATGATGCCCACAACGCCGAGCGGTTGTTTCACCGAGTACACGTCGACTCCAGTGGAGGCGTTGAGAGAAAATTCACCCTTCAGCAGGTGCGGCAGCCCGCAGGCAAACTCCACCACTTCCTGACCCCGGGTGATTTCTCCCAGAGCATCGGAGAGAACTTTCCCGTGCTCGGAGGTGATGATCTCGGCGAGCTCTCCCTTTCGTGCCTCGAGAAGTTCCCGAAATCGAAAGACAATGGCTGTCCGCTTGGTCATCGACAACCCGGCCCAGCCGGGGAGAGCTGCGGCAGCGGCCTGCACGGCGGTATCCATATCCTCGGTGCTGGCCAGGCGTACCTGCTTGGTGGCTACCCCGAGCGCCGGGTCAAATACGGGCGCTGTTCGATCCGACTTACCGCTGTAGGCCTTGCCGCCAACGACGTGTTCGACGATTTTGTCTGCCATTACTGCTCTCCTCGCTCGTGCCTGCCCACTTAGGACCCGTGGACGACGTCGACAGCTTGCGCGACGGCGTCTCGGGTCGTGCGGTCTGGCGGATACAACAAACTTCTGCCCACAATGAGTCCTCGGACGCCCTCCAGCGTCATCGCGTGCTCCCAATCCGAATAGCGATCCGAATCTGCGGTTCCCGGGTCTCCCCCCAAAATCAGGGTCGGCAGTGTGGTCGCCCGCATCACCCGCTCCATTTCCTGGACGTACGGGATCTTGAGCCAGGTATACGCACTGGAATTACCCAATCCCGAGGAGATCGCAATCGAGGTAATGACCGCATCGGGGCTTAAGTCATTGACCACAGATCCGTTCTTCCGATTACTCATAAACGGCTCAACCATGATGGGAAGCCCGGCCTCTGCCGCCTGGTTCACCGCATGGGCTGTTCCCTCCAACGTGTTCGCCGTTCCGCTGTCCTCGAGGTCAATGCGGGTCAGGGTTTTGGCGGCGTCGAGCCGCTGCGACACGAGGCTTGGCACCGTGTAGCAGCCAAACCGGTCATCTAACTCAAAGCTTGCGCCTCGAATGCCGCCGCGGTTGAGAGAACCAACGACGATCTTGTCTTCCAGCACCCCCCACATCACCAAATCGTCGATGAGGTCTGGGGTTGCCAAGAGGCCATCGACTCCGGGGGTGCTGAGCGCTTCAGCGAGGCGATTAAGCAATTCCTCGCGGTCGGCCATGGCAATCGGGTCCGAGCCCACAGACAGGGCTCCCCTTGCCGGATGATCGCAGGCAATAA
>CAJXYC010000023.1 GCA_913063365.1 uncultured Cellulomonadaceae bacterium | reverse complement strand
GCTCTCGCAGTGGGCGCTTTTGCCTACGGCGTGATTGTCGAGCGGGGCAACTACCGACTCCGCGTCGAACAGGTACCCATCCTGGATGCGGGCAGTGAGCCTATCCGTATTCTGCACCTGAGCGACCTTCACTTGGCCCCCTGGCATAAGAATGCGGTCTCCTGGATTCGTGCCCTCGGCGACAATCCTCCTGACCTCGTTGTGGGGACTGGAGATTTTTTTGGGCACCGCGATGCACTGCCCACTATCGAAAAAGCCCTCGAGCCATTGGCTGGAATTCCGGGGGTAGTGGTCCACGGGTCGAACGACCGAGTGGGACCTCGATCGGTAAACCCCTTGTCGTATTTGTTTTCCCCCACCACGCCGGAAGAAAAAGGCGAGGCCTTGGACTTTGGCGGACTGAAGCGCCTCTACACCGAAAAGCTCGGATGGCACGATATCGATAACGGCCGGGTCGCGCTCACCGTTAACGGCTCCGAACTCGAGTTTGTGGGGCTTGGCGATGCACACGTCGGCTCAGATATGACCGATGAACTTCCCCAGTGGTTGGAGGCGGCCCGTGAAGAGAGTGAGCAGAACACCGGTGACGGCTCTGTCACGACGATTGGTGTCACACATGCGCCGTATCAGCGAGTGCTGAACACCCTCACCACCCACGGAGCGGAGTTAATCTTCGCCGGTCACACCCACGGCGGTCAGGTCTGCGTCCCAGGGGTCGGGGCACTGACAACGAACTGTGACCTGCCCACTCGGATGGCCCGGGGGCTAAATGTCTGGGAGCACGGGAGTAGGAGTAGCTACCTCGAAGTGTCGGCCGGGATTGGGACAAACATCTACGCACCGTTCCGTTTTGCGTGCCCTCCAGAGGCTGTTCTCGTCACTCTTGTCGGAGACGACATCGGGTACGCTTAAGCCGATTACGGGGTGTGGCGCAGCTTGGTAGCGCGCGTCGTTCGGGACGACGAGGCCGCAGGTTCAAATCCTGTCACCCCGACAGTTAGCTGAAATCAGGGTGTGGCCCTGGAGGCTCCATGTCTTTGGCGTGGTGTTTGGCCGCGAGACGGCCTCCACTCTCACCGAGGTAGCACTCTCCGCAGAGCGATTCGTAGGTGACATCGACGCCGTCAATGGCGACCTGATCCCCGTCGAAGATAAACACTCCGTCAGCCAGCCGGGCGTTGAAGACTGCTTTCTTGCCACACCGACAAATGGTTTTTAGCTCTTCCACCGAGTGGGCGATTTCTAAGAGTCTCCGGCTACCGGGAAAAGCCACGGTCTGAAAGTCCGTTCGAATTCCGTAGGCAAGAACCGGGATATTGACTTGGACCGCGACAACAAACAAGTCATCCACCTGTGCTGGGGTGAGGAATTGGGATTCGTCGACCAGCACGCACGCGAGCGGCTCCCCGGTCTCTGCCTGCAGCGAATCAATGTACTCAGCGACCACCTGAACGACGTTGTCGGCTGGGTCGATCACGATGTCAACCTGACGGGAAACTCCCAATCGAGACACGATGCTGTCGTGTCCCTTGGTGTCAATTCGCGGCTTCAGCAAAACGACGCGCTGACCACGCTCTTCATAGTTGTGGGCAGCTTGCAGCAGGGCGGTGGATTTGCCCGAGTTCATCGCGCCGTAGCGAAAGTAGAGCTTAGCCACGAGAGTGTTGCCTCTCGGCCATGTCCACCACATTTGCCAACAGCAACGCCCGAGTCATTGGCCCCACCCCACCGGGATTGGGCGAGACCCACGAAGCGACCTCTGCAACCGCCGGATCGACATCGCCCACAATGAGGCTTCCCTCACCGTCAGGCTTTTCTCGTCTGCTCACACCCACATCCAACACGATGGCTCCAGGCTTCACATCCTCCGGACCGACGATATGAGCAGAGCCCGCAGCCGCCACGATGACATCTGCCTGGCGGAGATACGGAGAGAGATCCGGTGTACGCGAGTGGGTAAGGGTTACTGTCGCGTCGACACCACGCCTCGTCAGGAGAAGCCCAATTGAGCGGCCAACAGTAATCCCACGACCAACGACCACCACATGTTTGCCCTCGAAGGTCTGGCCGTGTCTCTCCACTAACTCAATGACAGCTCGAGGAGTGCACGGAAGAGGTGAGGTGATGTCGCCACTCACTCGTGAAACAAGCCGACCCAGGTTCATGGGATGTAGCCCATCGGCATCTTTTTCCGGGTCAATGGCTTCCAAAACGGTCTCTGTCGACACGGCGGAAGGGAGCGGGAGTTGGACGATATATCCCGTCACCTCGGGTGAAGCATTGAGTTCAGAGACCACCTCGAGGATGTCAGTCTGTGTGGCGCTACCCGGCAGTTCCCGGGCAATCGAGGCGATACCGACTTCCGCGCAATCGCGGTGCTTGCCGGCGACGTACCACCTGGATCCGGGGTCGTCTCCGACAAGGAGGGTGGCGAGACCAGGCTGGTGCCCGCGAGCCACCAATGCGGAGACGCGCTCGGCGAGCTCCGCCTTAATCGTCTGTGCGGTCTTTCGACCGTCGAGAATCTGTGCACTCACCCGGTTCGCCCCGCCCGCTAACGCTGCTAGGGCAGTTCTCGGTAGAGCGGGAAGCGCTCGGTCAGCGCCTCGACCCGGCCCCTCAGGCCAGCCATGTCGGGCGACGGCTTCAGTGCCTCGGCAATGATGTCGGCTACTTCCGCAAACTCGGTCTCACCAAACCCACGGGTGGCAAGCGCGGAGGTTCCAATCCGGACCCCACTGGTCACCATCGGGGGTCGAGGGTCGAAGGGGACGGCATTTCTGTTGACCGTAATTCCTGCTTCGTGGAGTCGGTCTTCTGCTTCTTGGCCGTTCACCTCAGAGGTTCGCAGGTCCACAAGGGCTAAGTGCACATCGGTGCCGCCGGTCAGCACGTCGATTCCAGCGGACTTCGCGTCGTCACTGGTGAGGCGCTCTGCCAAGGTTTGTGCTCCGGCAATCGTCCGCTTCTGACGCTCCACAAACTCGGGCTCCATGGCCAACTTGAAAGCGACCGCCTTTGCGGCAATGACGTGCATCAGCGGTCCACCCTGTTGACCGGGGAAGACACCGGAGTTCAGTTTCTTTCCAAGCTCAGCATCGCGACTCAGGATCACTCCGGAGCGAGGACCGCCGAGCGTCTTGTGAACGGTTGAGGTGACGACATCGGCGTAGGGAATCGGTGAAGGGTGGACACCCGCTGCGACCAGTCCGGCGAAGTGGGCCATATCTACCCAGAGCATGGCGCCGACTTCATCCGCAATCTCGCGGTAGGCCTTGAAGTCGATGTGACGGGGGTAGGCGGACCAGCCCGCGATCAGAACTTTTGGACGGTGCTCGAGTGCCGCGTCCCGGACAGCGTTCATATCAATGAGGAACGTCTCCGGGTCGACGCCGTAGGCGGCGGGTGAATACACCTTGCCTGAGAAGTTCAGCTTCATGCCGTGGGTCAGGTGTCCGCCGTGGGCGAGCTCGAGACCCAAGATGGTGTCACCTGGGTTCGCGATGGCCTGCAGCACAGCGGCGTTTGCCTGCGCTCCCGCGTGGGGCTGCACGTTCGCAAACTCCGCGCCAAAGAGCTTTTTCGCTCGCTCAATGGCCAGTTCTTCCGCCACATCGACGTACTCGCAGCCACCGTAATACCGGCGGCCGGGATAGCCCTCGGCGTATTTATTGGTGAGGACGCTTCCTTGGGCTTCGAGGATCGAGAAGGGGACGAAGTTCTCGCTGGCGATCATTTCCAGCGTCGTCTCTTGGCGGTTCCTCTCGTTCTGTATGACCGCCGCGATTTCGGGATCGACTTCCGAGAGTGGTGCGGTGAACGAGTGGGCGCGGGTTCCAGCTTCAACAGTGGGATTCACAGTGTCTCCTTACGGGCTCATTTCTGGACCGTCGCAGGTGGCCCAGGCGTTCGGCCAATCTGCGTCTGTGTCGCTCCCCGATGGTGACCCATCTACACGCCAGTTGCGATGGCATGAGTCTACCCCCGGCACCTGCCACCCGCCCAGAGACTCTCGGCATCTTTCCACCCGCACTCACTCCAGCACCCGGTGCCTAAGCTGGTGGGGTGAGCACGTCCACCAGTCACCTTGTGGTGACCCTCAGTTGTCCGGATAAACCGGGAATTGTGCACGCCATTAGTGGCGCGGTTGTCGACGCGCAGGGAAACATCACTGAGTCCCAACAGTTCTCCAGTGACGACACCGGTCGTTTCTTCATGCGCTTGCAGGTGGAGACACCGGGCAGCGCGGACAACCTCCGCGATGCACTGGCTCCAGTCGTGAAGACCTACGACATGGAACACGCTGTCTACGAAGTCGGACGCCGGACCAAGACATTGATTTTGGGCTCGACTGCCAACCACTGTGTGACCGATTTGTTGGCCCGACAACGGGATGGCCATCTGGCTATTGACGTGCCCTTGGTGTTAGCAAACCACCCAGACTTGGAACCCACCGCCACCTTCTATGGGACCCCCTTCGAATGGATGCCGGTCGGGTCGGCTGACGAGAAGCAGGCCTTCGAACAACGAGTGCGGGAGCTGGTGGCCGAACACGACATCGAATTGGTCGTTCTCGCCCGCTATATGCAAGTCATCAGCCCAGAGTTATGCCGAGAGCTCGCGGGCCGGATTGTCAACATTCACCACTCTTTCTTGCCCGGCTTTAAAGGAGCACAGCCATACCGCCAAGCTCATGAACGCGGAGTGAAACTGATTGGTGCGACCGCACACTTTGTCACCGAAGACCTCGACGAAGGACCGATCATCGAGCAAAACGTCGTCCGTGTCGACCACTCCCAGTCGGTCTCCGAGTTAGTCCGCGTCGGTCAAGATGAGGAGTCGCGCACACTCACCCGAGCGGTCGAGTGGTTCGCGGAACATCGGATCTTGATGGACGGAATTCGCACCATTATTTTCCGCTAGGGCTTTTCAGCCAATCCCCACGGTCATCGCCGATGATGGGCACATGATGCGAACCCAGCTCAGTCGTTCTCTCTTTGCCGTTGGGGCTCTCGCGGCGCTCACCGCCTGCCAGCCGGGAACAAGCGCCGAGGCGCCGGAGGTTCTGGAAGAAGACAGCCCGGACGAGGTCACCGAGTCGATCGACGAGCCCACTCCAACCGCCGAGCCGGATATGACCGGGGACGAGGACCCGCAAGCCAGTTCCGGCGCTGCTGATGGGACCTACCGAGCAAGTGGTGGCTATCAGTCGCCGAACGGTCCAGAAACTGTCGAGGTGAGCATCACCATCACCGAGGGCGTGATCGAAGCGGTAGAGGTCATTCCGGGAGCAACAAACTCCACCAGCAAGCGCTACCAAGGCCAGTTCGCGGGTGGTATCGCGGCAGAGGTGGTCGGCAAGTCGCTTGATGAAGCTGATGTGAGCCGTGTCGCGGGTTCGTCGCTCACCAGCGGAGGATTTGCCGAGGCGCTCCAGACCATCCGGCAGGACGCGAAGGTCGGTTAGACCATGGCCGAGTGGCGCTTCGACGCCATCGGCGTTCCGTGGAGCATCGAGACTGCCCAGGACATCGACCCTTCCGTCCGGCAACGCATTTCGAGTCGAATTGACGCATTCGACCGCGCATACTCGCGGTTTCGTGACGACTCCCTCGTTGCGGAAGTCGCAAAAAGACCAGGCGACTACGAGTTCCCCAATGATCTTCCAGACCTGATTGCCCTCTATGACAGCTTGTTCGAGGTGACTCGCGGCGCCATCAACCCTCTTGTGGGGAGAGCACTCGAGCACTGGGGTTACGACGCGAACTACCGCCTCGCTCCGCTCGACGGCCACCCCCCACCGGTGCCCTCGCTGAAAGAGTCCCTCAGCGTGACAGGGTCGACCCTGCATGCACCACGACCGGTCCTGCTCGACATTGGAGCCGTGGGAAAAGGTTTTCTCGTCGACCGTGTCGCTGACATTCTCTCTGAGGCAGGCGTTCACGACAGCGTGGTGGATGGGAGCGGGGACATTCGGCACAGCGGAGGACACACAGAGCGCGTCGGACTGGAACACCCGGACCATCCAGACCAAGTTGTCGGTGTGGCACGGCTACAGAATCAGTCCCTGGCGGCATCCGCCACCAACCGGCGATCCTGGCCCGGAGCGCATCACATTTTGGATGCCGTCACTGGCACGCCCACCCGATCTATTCGAGCCAGTTGGGTAGTTGCCGATAGTTGCGCCGTGGCCGACGGACTGGCCACCGCGTTGTTCACAACAGCTCCAGAAACCCTCGCGGAGCATTTTTCCTTCGAATGGGTCGTAGTTGACGGGGATAATCAATTAGTAATGTCGCCGTCATTCCCTGGGGAGGTGTTCCGATGAACTGGCCTGGGATGTATCGCGTCATGACACTGTCGCTTGTTCTTCTCCTGCTGGCCGCTGTCATCGGATCGGCCACGGGGCAGGTTGGTTTCACACCGACCGGTATTGCTGTCACGGCGGTGCTCGCGGTTGCCGCGACTCTTGGCACCTCAGCTCTCGGAGCCGCCTTGCGCCGCGCACCACTGCACTGGGAATCAAGCGTCATCACCGGACTGCTGATTGCGATGATTGTTCCCCCCACCCTCGAAGCAAGGGACCTGGTCGGGGTGAGCGCAGCCGGGGCACTTGCGGGCCTGTCTAAATGGTTGCTTGCCCCCGGCGGCAGACACCTGTTAAACCCCGCTGCAACCGGGGTCTTCGTGGCCTCACTTTTTGGACTGACCGTGGGTTTCTGGTGGATTGCCACACCATTTCTCACTCCGGTCATCCTTATTGCCGGCGCGGTGGTGGCCTACCGCTCCGGCCACGGTCGCATGGTGAGTCTTTTCTTAGCTGTCGGTCTCGTGCTGCTGATTGCTCGCCTCACCATTGCCGGTGAGCCTCTCGACCAGACGCTCTATTTGGTCGCTACCTCCTACCCGGTGATCTTCATGGGGCTGTTCATGGTGAGTGAGCCCCTTACCCAACCCACTCGATGGTTTGACGCCGCAATCACTGCCTCGGTGATGGGTGTCGCTGTGGCAATTCCTTTTGCCGTCGGTCCCGTTACTTCCTCCCCGGAGCTCGCGCTGGTCCTCGGCAATCTGGTTGCCGCCGGCCTCACGGCACTGCGGGCCGTGCGCCGAGCCTCGTGGGTCGAGCTAGTCGAGAAGAACACCCTGTCCGAATCGGTGACGGAATACCGGTTTCGGAGTGAGCGGAGTCTGGAAATCGAACCAGGCCAATGGGTGGAGCTTCAGCTACCCCACGCGTCCGACTCTCGTGGCGAGCGACGGGTGATGACAGCATCCAGAATCTCCACAGACCCCGCATCTGACGGGTGGAGCTTTGCGGTCACCACGAGGCACAGCAGCCCCGGAAGCACGTGGAAAAAAACTCTGGAGAAGGCCGCTGTTGGCGAGCGTTTTCGACTGGTTCAGATTGGTGGCGACTTCTTCCCGTCACACGCCCTGGTCGGACAGATGGTCATGGTGGCGAAAGGGGTGGGCATTACGCCGTTCCACGCGATGCTGGATACTGCCCGCCAACGAAGTGTCCTGATGGAGGCGACGCTCATCGTGGTGGGCGACCAGAAAGAAATCCTCTATCCGGAGCTAGGCGAGATCCGTGGTGTCACACGCACGACCGTCGAGAGCCTGGACGATCTCGCGGCTCAGCTGCCAGACGGGCCAATCAGCTGGGCCGGGGTCTCTGGCTCGCCGGCTTTTGTCCGGGATGCCAGGAAAGCGCTTGCCAGTGCCGGATACCAGTCAGTCGACACTGACCGATTTATTGGCTACTGATTGGGTCGCGGTTTAGCCGCAGTTGCAGAGTTCGTCCGAGTTAAACGGACTGAGCGCTTCTTCAATGTGCTGGCCACAACCACTCCAGGTCATCAAGCCGCACCGGTTACACCGCACAGGACTGCACACAGGATGTCTCCTCACATAAGTTTCAGGGGGTTACCACTGAGAACTCTACTATACCCCTAGGGGTATTAGCGCCAGTGCGGTCTAGGACCCGAGCTTCGCCTGCAAATTCTTATCCAGGGTGTCCAAGAACTCTTCGGTGGTGAGCCACTTCTGATCCGGGCCCACCAACAGGGCGAGGTCTTTCGTCATCGCACCCGACTCGACTGTCTCCACCACGACCTGCTCAAGGGTGTTGGCGAAGTCGATTAGTTTGTCGTTGCCATCGAGCTTGCCGCGGTGGGCAAGACCCCTCGTCCAGGCATAGATCGAGGCGATCGGGTTGGTCGATGTCGGCCTGCCCGCCTGGTGTTCGCGGTAATGCCGGGTGACGGTGCCGTGGGCGGCTTCTGCCTCGACTACTGAGCCATCGGGGGAGCTCAACACGCTGGTCATCAGGCCCAGCGACCCAAATCCTTGGGCCACCGTGTCGGACTGGACGTCCCCGTCGTAGTTCTTGGCGGCCCAGACATAACCGCCCTCCCACTTCAGGGCTGCAGCGACCATGTCGTCGATCAGACGGTGCTCGTAGCTGAGGCCTGCATCGGCAAACTTCTTGGCGAACTCTTCGTCGAAGACCTCTTGGAACAGATCCTTGAAGCGTCCGTCATAGGCCTTCAAGATCGTGTTCTTGGTCGAGAGGTAGACGGGGTAGCCGCGGGAGAGACCGTAGTTCATGCAGGCTCGAGCGAAGTCGCGGATGGACTCGTCCAAGTTATACATCGCCATGGCCACACCGCCGCCAGGAGCTTCGAAGACCTCAAAGCTCTGCGCTTCTGACCCATCGGTGGGCTGGAAGGTGATGCTGAGCGTTCCTGGCTTGTCAAAGACAAAGTCAGTAGCCCGGTATTGGTCTCCGAAGGCGTGACGGCCAACGATGATCGGCTTGTTCCATCCGGGGACAAGGCGCGGGATATTGGAAATGATGATCGGCTCACGGAAAATCACGCCGCCGATGATGTTTCGGATTGTCCCGTTGGGGCTTCGCCACATCTTTTTCAACCCAAACTCTTCGACGCGGGCCTCATCGGGAGTGATGGTGGCGCACTTCACTCCGACACCGTGCTTCTTGATGGCGTTGGCGGCGTCGATGGTGATTTGGTCGTCTGTTTCGTCGCGCTTTTCAATGCCGAGGTCGTAGTACTCGAGCGTGACGTCAAGATAGGGGTGAATGAGGCGGTCTTTGATGAACTGCCAAATAATGCGGGTCATTTCGTCCCCGTCGAGTTCGACAACGACACCCTCTACTGCGATTTTCTCCACCTGGCACACCCTTCGATTGCTTAACCAACGCTGATCCGGGAGTCGAGTCTACCCGGAAAAACAGATTTATCTTTACGTGAAGATATCCTCCCACAACTCGCCGGCAAGGCATACCCTTAGCTCATGGCTGGCCTCCGACTCGATGAACTCTCCGCCGACTCGGCGCTGATTGTGAACAGGCTGGAGCTTCGACCCGGTCAAAAAGACTTCGCGACCCCCACGACTTACACCGAAGAAGAGCCCGGGATCGACCCGACCAAGACCTGGGCACGCGTCATCAAAAAAGATGACGAAGTCGTGGGCTTTGTCCGTGCCTACTTTGACGAGGACTACCACGCGCCCGAATTGCGCTGCAGCTTATGGAACCTGACCGTCACCGCACCCCATCAGGGCGCTGGAGTGGGGCGTTTTGGTGTTGAGGCTGTCGTGGACGAGGCTCGTGCCCGGGGTTGCGAGAAATTGACGGTGATGTGGGTTCCCGGCGCAGAAGGTCCAGGGGAGTTTTTCCATCGACTGGGTTTCGTTGACTCAGGGGAGAGTAGCTACGGCGACCAGATTGGATCGCTGGCTCTTTCCTAATCAGTGCAGAAAGTGACGCTCGCCCGTCACAAAAAGCGCGATACCTCCAGCGACTGCCGCTGCCGTGACCTCGTCGTCCCGCACCGAACCTCCTGGATGCACAACAGCCTGAACCCCTGCATCAATCAGAATCTGCAGACCGTCGGGGAAAGGGAAAAAGGCATCGGACGCGGCCACTGAGCCAGACGCCCGCTCGCCCGCGCGGGACACCGCCAGGTGGCATGAATCCACTCGGTTTACCTGCCCCATCCCAATCCCCACGCTCGCACCCGACTTTGCGAGCAAAATCGCATTGGACTTCACTGACTTCACCGCCCGCCAGGCAAACCCAAGGTCCTCCATGACCTCACCAGGCACATCGGGACCGGCGACCTGATCCCAGGAGCCGGCGGGGGCAAATGACGCATCCCGGTCCTGAACGAGAATTCCACCTGAGATGACCCGGTAATCCTTGGTCGCGTGATCAGGACGTACCTCCAACACACGAATGTTGGGTTTTGCGGCCAACACCTCGCGCGCCTCTTGGGTCACCTCGGGTGCGACGACCACTTCTGTAAAGACCGGGAGAATCGCCTCCGCGGTGTCCTTATCCAGCGGTCTGTTCATCGCAATGACCCCACCAAAAGCCGACACCGGATCGCAGGCGTGAGCACGGGCGTAGGCCTTGGTGAGTGACTCGCCGACCGCTATTCCACACGGATTTTGATGTTTGATGATGGCGCAAGCCGGCTGTTCATGGTCATAGGCCGCTCGTAGTGCCGCATCCGCATCGAGGTAGTTGTTGTAGGACATCTCCTTGCCTTGGATGACGACCGCGTGGGCGAGCCCGGTTGGATCACCGAATCGGAAGAGTGAAGCGGCCTGGTGGGCATTCTCGCCGTAGCGAAGCGGTGTCTCACCCCCGGCCCGGAGCTCCACCTCGCCGTCACGTTCTCCCTCGAACCACGTCGCGATGGCCTGGTCGTAGGAGGCGGTGTGCCCATACGCCTTCGTCGCGAGGGTCCGCCTCCACTCCATATCGAGCGTGTCTGAAGACAGTCGAGAGACCACCTCGGGATAGTCCGCTGGGTCGACCACCACCGCGACAGACGCGTGGTTCTTGGCAGCTGCCCGAATTAACGCAGGCCCACCAATGTCAATGTTTTCAATGACCTCGTCGTCTGAGGCGCCAGAGGCCACCGTCTCCCGAAACGGGTACAGATTGACGACGACTAAATCGAACGGGGCAATGCCGAGGTTGTCCAGCTGTTCGTTGTGGCTCTGGAGTCGGCGGTCCGCCAAAATCCCCCCGTGAATCGAGGGGTGCAGGGTTTTCACCCGGCCATCTAGAGCCTCGGCAAAACCGGTGACCTCTGACACGTCGGTGACATCTCCGCCACTGTCCCGAATGGCCTGGGCGGTGGAACCGGTCGAGACGATCTCGACACCGTGGCTCAGTAGCTGGGCGGCAAATTCCACCAGACCTGTTTTGTCGCTGACCGAAATAAGTGCTCGAGTCACTGTCGATGAGGCCATATCGTCAATCCTGCCCGACGGGAAGACGGCGCTGGCCGGCGGCCAGCTCTGTCAACACTCGCCAGAGCAAGTCCCTCTCTGTCTGCTTGATCCGATTGTGGAGCGACTCTTCCGTGTCATCTGGCATCACGGCGACGCGCTCCTGTTCAATGATTGGTCCGGTATCGACTCCGTTGTCGACCACAATGATCGAGGCTCCCGCTTCGCTCACTCCTGCCTCCACCTGGTCTCTCACCGCATGGGGGCCAGGGAAATCGGGGAGATACGAGGGGTGGGTGTTGATTAGCCGCCCCTCAAAGCGACGAACCACGTCTGGTGGGACCAATCGCATCAGGCCACTCAACACCACCAGATCTGGCGAATAGGTCTCGACAGTGTCCGCGAGCTTCTCACCCCACTCGGCACGGCGGTCGGAGCCAGGAAACTCCACCACAAACGTCTCCACACCGTGGTCTTTGGCACTCTCTAAGCCTGGTGCCTCCCGATCAGCACCCACTGCCACAACGTCGAGTCCCGCATCGGGATGCTCTCGCACGCGCCCCAGAAGATCAGCCATATTTGAGCCGGTGCCGGAGATGAGGACGACGAGGCGAAGCGGCACAGAGCAAGCCTAACGAGACACCTGGCGGTGCTGAGCCTGCTCATTCTGTCGAATCCATCGAAGAACCCTGCTCACTCCAAGGCCCACGGCGATTCCGGCGGCCACCTCAATCGACCACCAACTGGCAAAAGCCCCCACGTCGACGCCCACGGTGGCAAACCTCCCAGGACCAAGAGACCCTGAGACCAGGATGATCGGGATCAGCGCAATACCCACGGCCACCGCGGTGCCAATCAAGGTGGTCAGCACTCCCCGGAGAACTGGCTGCTGCAAGAGCGCTGTCTCCCCCTGGCGCCACAGCTTCTCTCCTACCCGGTGATTCAATGTCCGCTCGGCGAGAGCCCCCGCAACAATCGCGGAGAGCACCGGAATCATGATGACGGTGTATCCGGTAACAGGTGCGCCGGGCAAAGCCCCCAACAGTGGCAGTGCGGGCACGGCCTGGATCTCTGTCCCGAGTGGAGAGAACTGAGCGGCTTGGCCTAGTTGGAAACCGGGGCCGACCGCCCACGCAGTGAGCCACGCCACAATCGTGGGAACAAACGCCAACTGGCCGACAAACAGCACTACTAGCCCAGGGATACTGGGGCTCAGTGATTCAAAAAGTCCGATGACAGTCGCGTAGGAAAACACAAGGCCTCCCGCATACCCGAGGCTCACCACACCCCACAACATCGCCACCGACGCGATTCCCGCCTTCACTCCTGTGGCCAGAATCTGTTGGACGTGCTCCGGCAGAGCCTCGGCCAACCATTGCCGACCTGCTGACCACTTCGTGGACCAGGAGGCAATCACAAGACCCGCTGACAAAAAGACGGACGGCAGGACGACCGCGTCCAGAAATGGGAAAGTGGCGCTCGTGTGCTGAGCGCTCCAGGCAATGAGATAGGACAGGCCCAACAGGGACACGAGGGCCGTCACCCACACCACCACGGGATAGTCGACAGCAAGGTCGCGCCGGCCCATCCGGATTCCCCACCACAACGTCAACACCGCGGGACCGAGTGGGGCAACACTGAGAACGAAACTGGCCTGTGACGGCAGGAGACCGAGTGAGGCGGCGGTCTCTGAACCCAAGGACACATCAAGGGGGACGCCGTGGCCCAACAGCCAGAAATCCGCTGCCGCACGCCAGTAGGCAACCAAGTCGGTCGAGAAGGCATCATCAAGAGCCCACATGACCGTCAATGGCGCGAAGAAAATGCCCAGGCCAATGCCGACAACGACGAGTGTTTCTAGAGCGGTGACGACCGCCGCCAATCGGGCGTTCATTGCTTTTTGAGCCTAGTCGTCAGCACCCACACAGCCCCGAGGCAGGCGGGCTTACAGCGCCTCCACAATCTCGCGCATCAGCCGGGCAGTCTCGCTCGGAGTCTTGCCGACTTTCACCCCGGCGGCCTCGAGAGCATCTTTCTTGGCTTGAGCGGTACCCGCGGAGCCGGACACAATCGCGCCGGCGTGACCCATCGTCTTTCCCTCCGGTGCCGTGAAGCCCGCGACGTAGCCCACAACAGGTTTCGTCACATTCGCCTTGATGTAGTCGGCAGCTCGCTCCTCAGCGTCACCACCGATTTCTCCAATCATCACGATTGCTGAGGTGTTCGGATCGGCCTCGAACGCTTCGAGGGCATCGATATGCGTGGTGCCCACAATCGGGTCCCCACCAATACCGATGGCGGTTGAGAAGCCAATGTCTCGGAGCTCAAACATCATCTGATACGTGAGAGTCCCCGACTTCGACACCAAGCCGATTGGCCCTGTTCCGGTGATGCTGGCAGGAGTAATCCCCGCAAGCGCCTCGCCGGGAGTGATGATCCCCGGACAGTTCGGTCCAATAATCCTGGTGGTCCCCGCCTTCTGGGCGTAGGCGAAAAACTCCGCCGTGTCCTGAACCGGAATTCCCTCAGTGATGGCCACGACAAGCGGCATCTTGGCGTCGATGGCTTCCATCACCGCGTCTTTTGCAAAGGCCGGTGGCACAAACACCACGGACACATCCGCTCCGGTCTCGGCCATCGCCTCGGCGACGGTGCCAAACACCGGCAGCGTCACGTCACCGTGGGTGACGGTGGTTCCCGCTTTCCGGGCGTTGACGCCTCCCACGACACGAGTGCCGGCAGCCAACATCAGTGCGGTGTGCTTCGACCCTTCACCGCCAGTGATGCCCTGGACGATGACCGTGGAGTCTTTATTCAGAAAAATCGACATTCTTAATCCCTTACTTCGCAGCCAGCTCGGCAGCGCGGCGAGCCCCGTCATCCATCGTGTCGGCCAGTTCCACAAGCGGGTGGCCCGCCTCAGCCAGAATCGCGCGACCCTGTTCCACCGAGTTGCCGTCCAAACGCACCACCAGCGGCTTCGTCGCCTGATCGCCAATCATCTCCAGCGCCTGCACAATCCCTCGTGCGACCTGGTCACAGGCAGTAATGCCACCAAAAACATTGACGAAGACCGATTTGACCTGTGGGTCTCCCAAGATCACGTCGAGACCGGCAGCCATGATTTCTGCTGACGCACCTCCCCCGATGTCGAGGAAGTTTGCGGGGGTCATTCCGCCAAACTCTTCGCCTGCGTACGCCACGACATCCAGCGTGGACATCACCAGCCCCGCACCATTTCCAATGACTCCGACTTGACCGTCGAGTTTCACGTAGTTCAGATCATGCGCCTTGGCTTTTTCCTCCAAGGGGTCGGCGGCGGACTTATCGGCAAGTGCCGCGTGGTCTTCGTGCCGGAATCCCGCATTCTCATCCAGTGTGACTTTTCCGTCGAGCGCAATGATGTCGCCGGATTCAGTGGCGACGAGAGGGTTTACCTCGACCAGCGTGGCGTCTTCTTTCACAAACACGTCATACAACTGCACAAAGACAGGGGCGACGGCGTCGACCAGTTCGTCGGGGAATTTCGCCTGCCTCGCAATGTCTTTGGCGAATTCGAGATCGATTCCCGTGAGCGGCGACACCTCCACCCGAGCAAGGGCCTCGGGGCGCTCTTCTGCGAGCTGTTCGATTTCCATGCCGCCCTCGTAGCTACAGAGAACGAGGTAGGAGCGATTGGCGCGATCAAGAAGGACAGAGAAATAGAACTCCTGGGCAATTGATGCCCCTGCGGCGACCATGACCCGGCCCACCGTGTGGCCTTTAATGTCCAGGCCCAAAATGGCCGTGGCGGCTTCCTCTGCTTCGTCCGGAGTCTTCGCCACCTTCACACCGCCGGCTTTGCCTCGACCACCGGTCTTGACTTGGGCTTTTACGACCGTGACACCGCCCAGTTCTTCGGCGGCCTTTCTCGCTTCGTCCGGGGTGTCCGCAATCCGTCCCGGCAACACGGGAACCCCGTGTTTTTCGAACATATCGCGGGCCTGATATTCAAATAAGTCCACTGACTATGACCTCTCGATGCACACACCTACAGAGCGAATAAGCCTGACAGGCGGTTGGAAAACGACCCCTCCAGCCTAGTGTCCGGCCAGAGCTGCCATGCACGGCCAGACACCTCCTTCACTCACCTAAGGTGGAGCCGTGTCTGGCTTCAGTGAACTTCGCACCCTGGCTGCAGACATTGCGACTCAGGCAGGTCGTTTCGCTGCCGAGAAACGACTGGCGGGGGTCGAGGCCATCGGGACAAAGTCATCGGTGGTCGACGTGGTGACTCAGGTCGATAAAGACGCCGAGGTCCTGATCGCCGAGTTCCTCCGGTCACACCGACCAGATGATGGGCTTCTGGGAGAGGAAGGTCTCTCCGAACAGGGCTCCTCAGGGGTGACCTGGGTGGTCGATCCGATTGATGGAACCGTGAATTTCCTCTACGGCATTCCCCACTACGCCGTCAGCATCGCGGCAGTGGAGGGAACCCCAGAACCAGGTCAGTGGCGGGTGGTTGCTGGGGCGATTTACCATCCGGGATTGGATGAGCTGTTTACCGCGTCATTGGGCGAGGGCGCATCGCTTGGAAAGGCGCCTCTTCGGGTCGCAGATCCTGTCCCACTCGAGCAGGCCCTGTGGTTGACAGGCTTCGCCTACAGCACCAGTCACCGGGAAGTGCAAGCGGACCTCGTGAAGCACCTCCTGCCGAAGGTCCGCGACATCAGACGCATGGGAACAGCGTCTCTCGACTTGGCAGCGATTGCCGCAGGCCGCGGAAATATCTATTTCGAGCGCACACTAAGCCCCTGGGATCACGCAGCGGGCGAGCTTCTGGTGACAGAAGCGGGTGGTGCGGTGAGTGGTGTGGCCGGCCGACCGGCTGGACGGGAAGGTCTGCTGGCTGGACATCCCGAGATGGTGGCGAAGTTCTTGGCAGAAATCGAAGCGTTCGGCGGAGACGGCGAACTCTACGCAAACAGCTGATTAAAAAAGCCGGTCCGTTACACTGGGCGACTGCAGAAAAAGTCGTTAATCAGTAAAGGTAGACATC
>CAJXYC010000022.1 GCA_913063365.1 uncultured Cellulomonadaceae bacterium | reverse complement strand
GACTTTGTTGAAGCCTCCTACGTGTGCATATTTACCGAATCAGGGGATTCCGCACGTCGAATGTCGAGGCTTCGGTCGTTGATTCCAATGTTGGCGTTCACGCCCTCTGAGGCCACGCGCCGCCGGATGGCCTTGAACTGGGGTATCGAGAGCGTCCAATCGGAGCGGGTAGACCACACGGATGCCATGTATCACCAAGTAGATGAGGTTCTGCTTGGTCAAAAACTGGCGAAAAAAGGCGACAAAGTCGTCGTGATTTCTGGCTCTCCACCGGGGATTCCCGGCAGTACCAATGACCTCAGGGTGCACCAAGTCGGCGATGCGAGCTCAGGGGCAGCTCCGGTGTGGCAGGCGAGCAAATAGGCCGTGCGTCCAGACCATCGATGGAGGAGTACGTGCCGGATGTGGGATTTGAACCCACACGCCCTTTCGGACAAAGCATTTTGAGTGCTCCGCGTCTGCCATTCCGCCAATCCGGCATGTGCACGGCTTCTCCATGAATGACGATACCGTAGAGACCGTGAGCACTGAGCAGTCCACCGGCTCAGAAGAGCGAACTGTCGTCGTCGCCGAGGATGAATCTCTCATCCGCATGGACATCATCGAAACCCTGAAAGACAACGGGTTTTCTGTGGTCGGCGAAGCAGCCGACGGGGAAAAAGCGGTCGAGCTCGCTCGCGAGCTGGAACCAGACCTTGTCGTCATGGATGTCAAGATGCCGCTGTTGGACGGGATTAGCGCGGCAGAGATTCTCAGCAACGAAAAGATCTGCCCTGTGGTCCTTCTCACCGCGTTTAGCCAACGGGAATTAGTCGAAAGAGCGACGGAAGCAGGCGCCCTCGCTTACGTGGTGAAGCCTTTTGGGCCAAATGACCTGATTCCCGCCATCGAGATTGCGCTTAGCCGCTACCAACAGCTGGCTGCCTTAGAAGACGAGGTTGCTGACCTTGCCGACCGGCTGGAGACCAGGAAGGTTCTCGACCGGGCGAAGGGAATCCTGAACGACACGATGGGCCTCACCGAGCCAGAAGCGTTCCGGTGGATCCAAAAAGCCTCCATGGACCGGCGTCTTACGATGCGAGAGGTCGCCCAAACTGTTGTCGACCAGCTCGCCGAAACGGCGGCAGAGAAAGCGGCTGAGCACACCGACGACTAGTCGTCGCCTCGAAGCTCCATCAGGTAGTTCGTCATCCGCACGGTAGAAAGCCTGCGGCCGTCCTCGTCTGAAATAGCGATTTCGTGGGTGCAGAGTGTCCTCCCGAGCGAGACCGCGCGGCACACAGCCCGGACGAGTCCGTCTCTCACCGATCGAGAATGTGATGCGTTGATTTCGATTCCCACCGCAATGCGGCCTGGCCCCGCGTGTACGGCGGCGGAGAGGGATCCTAAAGATTCCGCCAAGACAACGTGGGCGCCGCCGTGGAGCAGACCAATGACCTGACGATTGCCCTCCACCGGCATCGTGGCGATGGATTCCTCGGCTCCTAGCTTCTCAAGCTTGATGCCCATTTTTTTCGCGAGTTGACCGCCTTCGGTCTCAACGAGTCGTTGAACCAGGGATGGGTCGAGGTCGGGGGGATACTCCATCGCAGTCCTCCTTGGAGGGGGAGCCCGCCGGATAGGCTGGGCTCGTGAGCCAGCCGTCCAAGCCTACTCTGATGCTGATTGACGGTCATTCACTGGCCTTTCGGGCGTTTTACGCCCTGCCCACCGAGAGCTTTGTCACCCCTGAGGGCCAGCACACGAACGCCATTCATGGCTTCCTGTCGATGATGCTGAGCCTGCTAAAAAACGAACAACCCACCCACCTGGCGGTCGCCTTCGACGTGTCACGGTTTTCTTTCCGAACCAGGGAATACCCGGACTACAAGGCCACGAGGGGCGAAACTCCAGAAGAGTTCATCGGCCAAGTGCCCCTTTTGGAGAAGGCCCTGGGGGCAATGAACGTCACCACGTTGAGCAAGGAAGACTTCGAGGCCGACGACATCATCGCCACGCTGGCGACCCGCGGCGCAGAGGCTGGCTATAACGTTCTCGTGGTCAGTGGCGACCGAGACACCTTTCAGCTAGTTAATGACTCGATCACCGTGCTGTACCCGAGCTCGCGTGGAGTGTCGGAGCTAAAGCGTTACACCCCAGAAGCCGTTGAGGAGCGCTACGGAATTCCACCCGAGCGCTATCCGGACATTGCTGCTTTGGTGGGGGAGACAAGCGACAACCTGGTCGGTATCGACAAAGTCGGGGAAAAAACCGCAGTCAAATGGATTTCTCAATATGGGTCCCTGGATGAGCTCCTCGCTCACGCGGACGATATTGGCGGCGTTGTGGGAAATAACCTTCGCGAACAACGGGATCGTGCCGTGCGAAACCGGAAACTAAACGCTCTTGTCCGCGATGTGGAGCTTCCCGTCACCGTGCAGGACCTCGAGCGCCGCGAGATCGACACGGCGAAAGTTCGTGATGTGTTCGGGTCATTACGCTTCCGCACGCTCACTGAGCGAGTCCTTGCCCTGGCCGGTGACGATGCCCCAATCGCCGCGGCCGCACCGGAGACCGAGGTGCCCACAGGGCAGGCGCTACTGGACGAGGAGCTCGGACACTGGCTTGAGGCCCACACAGGCCCTCTGGCGCTCTGTGTCGACGAGGGTGTTGCGGGGTTGGTGTTTGGGATCTCGGACGGTGGTGACGCCGTCTACGTCGTCGACACCCCAGGAAGTGACGATTCGGCTCCATTACGAGCAGCGTTGGTCGATCCGTCTCGGACGTGGTGGTGGGAAAGCGCCAAGGCCTCGCTTCACCTTCTCCACGCCGCTGGGTGGGCGCTTCCCGACACAGTGACGGGATGTCTTCGCCTGGCAACTTGGTTAGACGCCCCCGGCAGAAAAGCTCCAGGGTTGGCCGACCTGGTGCTGACGCACCTAGGTGAGGAAATGGGTTCCTCTGACTCCTCCACGCTGTTGGGAGCGGATGACGAGTTAGCCCAAAGGGCGTGGTGGGTGGCACGGGTCTACCCGAAGGTGCTGGAGGCTCTTCCTTCGGGGCAGGCAGCAGTGTTCACCGAGATAGAGCTGCCCCTCGTTCCGGTGCTGTGGGCGATGGAAAATGTGGGTATCGGTGCCGATCGAGACGGTCTGGACGCCTTAGAGGCCCGTTTGGCAGAGTCCGCTCAGGGGTTTGAAAAGGCAGCTTTCAAGGCCATTGGGCACGAGGTCAACTTAGCCTCGCCCAAACAGCTCCAAACAGTGCTCTTCGATGAGCTCCAGATGCCAAAGACCCGCCAAACAAAGACTGGCTATTCCACCGATCAACAGGCTCTTTCTGACCTCCAGGAATCTTCCCCTCATCCTTTCCTGGATGCGCTGCTCGGACACCGCGACCAGACCAAGTTGCGCCAGATTGTCGAGGGCCTGCGCAGTGCGGTAGGCGATGACGGACGACTCCACACCACGTTTGACCAAACCGGTACCAGCACGGGTCGCCTGTCGTCGTTGGACCCGAATTTGCAGAACATCCCGGTGAGAACGGCGGTGGGTCATGAGATTCGCGCCACTTTTGTCTGCCAGGAGCCCTTCCAAACCCTGCTCACCGCCGACTATTCGCAGATTGAGATGCGGATCATGGCGCATTTCTCAGAAGACGAGTCCCTCATCGACGCGTTTCAGCGCGGCGAAGACCTCCACAACTACGTCGGCGCACAGGTGTTTCAGGTCGAGCCAGAGGGCGTCACCCCGGAGATGCGCACCAAAGTCAAAGCCATGAGCTACGGCTTGGCCTACGGCCTCTCGGCGTATGGCCTGGCGAAGCAGCTTGGAATTGAGCCCTCTGAGGCCAAAAACCTTATGTCGGAGTACTTCAGTAGGTTCGGCAAAGTCCGGGATTACCTGCGCGAGGTTGTTGAAAAGGCCCGGGAGGATGGCTATACAGAGACGCTCTTTGGCCGGCGTCGCCCGTTCCCTGAGCTGAAATCCTCGAACAGAGTGGCCCGTGAAGCGGCCGAGCGGGCAGCGCTCAACGCCCCCATGCAGGGAACCGCTGCCGACATCATTAAACGGGCCATGTTGAGCGTCTCAGCCCGGCTGCGTGACCAGAAGATGGACTCCCGCATGCTTCTCCAAGTACACGACGAACTGATTTTCGAGGTCGCGACGGGTGAACAGGACGCTCTTGAGTCGCTTGTCCGTGAGGAAATGGGACAGGCCGCCGAGCTTCGGGTTCCGCTCGAGGTCAATGTGGGGGTCGGAGCAAATTGGGATACCGCCGCCCACTAGCGGTTGCCACCCACTAATCCAGGGGATACACTGAAGGGTCGCCCTGCGGGGCGACTTAGCCCTGTCCACGTCCCGGAATTCCGGGCCTGAGAAAAAACCTGTAGAGAGTAACCGACTATATGACCCCCGCTGCGACCACCGGCCCGAAGCAAGTAGCCGTAAACGACATTGGCACATCCGACGACTTCCTGGCCGAGGTCGAGAAAACCCTCAAATTCTTCAACGACGGCGACCTGATTGAAGGCACAGTCGTCAAAATTGACCGCGACGAAGTACTGCTCGACGTGGGATACAAGACCGAGGGCGTGATTCCCTCCCGTGAGCTGTCCATCAAACACGACATTGACCCCAACGAGGTCGTGAACGTCGGAGACGACGTCGAAGCCCTGGTCCTCCAGAAGGAGGACAAAGAGGGCCGTCTGATTCTCTCGAAGAAACGTGCCCAGTACGAGCGCGCCTGGGGCGACGTGGAAAAGATCAAGGACGCCGATGGCGTGGTCACTGGAAGTGTCATCGAAGTGGTCAAAGGTGGCCTCATCGTGGACATCGGTCTGCGCGGATTCCTCCCGGCTTCGCTCATTGAACTGCGCCGCGTGCGAGACCTCACGCCATATCTCGGCCAGGAAATCGAAGCGAAGATTCTCGAGCTCGACAAGAACCGCAACAACGTCGTCCTCTCGCGCCGCGCACTGCTGGAGCAGAGCCAGAGTGAGACCCGCTCTAGCTTCCTTACCAACTTGGAAAAGGGTCAGATTCGCAAGGGTGTTGTCTCGTCCATCGTGAACTTCGGAGCCTTTGTCGACTTGGGCGGAGTAGACGGCCTGGTGCACGTCTCAGAGCTCAGCTGGAAGCACATCGAACACGCCTCCGAGGTCGTCGAAGTGGGACAGGAAGTGACTGTCGAAGTTCTCGAGGTCGACATGGACCGTGAGCGCGTCTCGCTGTCGCTGAAGGCCACTCAGGAAGACCCGTGGCAGGCCTTTGCCCGCACCCACGCCATCGGCCAGATTGCGCCGGGGTCAGTGACCAAGCTGGTGCCGTTCGGCGCCTTCGTCCGGGTGGCAGATGGCATCGAGGGCCTCGTGCACATCTCTGAGCTCTCCGACAAGCACATCGAGCTTGCCGAACAGGTGGTCTCCTCTGGTCAGCAGGTGTTCGTCAAGATCATCGACATCGACTTGGAGCGCCGCCGGATTTCGCTGTCTCTCAAGCAAGCCAACGAGGGTGTTGACCCTGAGGGATCCGAGTTTGATCCCGCGCTCTATGGAATGCCTACTGAGTACGACGACAAGGGCAATTACACCTACCCAGAAGGCTTCAACCCAGAAACGGGCGAGTGGCTTGACGGGTACGACGAGCAGCGGGCCAACTGGGAGCGTGACTACGCGGCAGCGCAGTCCCGTTGGGAAGCCCACAAGGCTCAGGTTGCCCACATGGCCGCCATGGTCATCGAACCGGTTGAAGGCGGCTCTGAGGCCGCAGAAGAGGCTGGTGAGGTCGTAGACAGCGCTCCTGAGGCCGACGGTTCGCTTGCTGACGACGAGACTCTCGCCGAATTGCGCGAAAAGCTGGGTGGCACGGGCGAGTAGCTCTATCGCCTCTCGGAGGGTCCTATGCCAGTCATAGCGCTCACGGGAGGCATTGCCGCGGGTAAATCCTTGGTGGCCAAGGAGCTCCAGGCCCATGGCCTGGTGGTGATTGATGCCGACCAGGTGGCACGCGCGGTTGTGGAACCTGGTCAGTCCGCGCTCCAGCAGATCGTGGACCGATTTGGTCCCTCCATTCTTGACGACTCAGGCCGTCTCGACCGCCAGGCTCTGGGGGAGCGGATATTTCGCGACGACCAGGCCCGCGCCGAGCTAAACGCAATTGTTCATCCCGCAGTGTGGGAGGAGTCCCACCGGCTGTTTTCTGCGCACCTTCGCGATCACCCGGATGAGCCGCTTGTGTATGCAATACCTCTTCTGGTCGAGGGTGACCGGGTGGATGAGTTTGATCTCGTCGTGGTCGTCCATGCGCCTAAAGAATCACGTATCTCACGGCTGGTGGCTGAGCGCGGGCTCTCTGAGACTGACGCTAGGGTCCGGGCCGACAGTCAAGCCTCAGATGACGAGCGTCTCGCTGTGGCGAATATTGTCCTGGCAGCTGACGTATCCGAAGATCACACGCGTGCAGAGGCCGCGAGGCTGGCGAGGGTGCTGACCGCGCACTGGCCAGACAACCTGGCCGACGCTCCCGCCGCTTTCACTGCGGCGGGGAGCTAGCCTCGGAGACTATGGAGCCCACCAGAAGTTATCGCCCGTTTGAGGTGGTGAGCGAGTATTCGCCAAGTGGTGACCAGCCAAAGGCTCTCGATGCCCTGGAGAAGAAGATCTCTGGCGGTGAAACAGACGTCACTCTGCTCGGGGCAACGGGAACAGGCAAGTCGGCGACCACCGCGTGGCTGATTGAGCGGCTGCAGCGACCCACTCTGGTCATGGCCCATAACAAGACTCTTGCTGCCCAATTTGCCAATGAGTTGCGGGAGATGTTTCCCCATAACGCGGTCGAATACTTTGTCTCGTACTACGACTATTACCAACCAGAGGCCTATGTCCCGCAGACCGACACCTTTATTGAAAAAGACTCCTCGATAAACGCCGAGGTGGAGCGGCTGCGCCACTCGACCACAAACTCGCTGCTGTCACGGAGGGACGTCATCGTCGTCTCCACGGTGTCGTGCATCTATGGTCTGGGGGCTGCGGAGGACTATCTGGAGGCCATGCTGGCGCTCCAGGTTGGGCAGAAGATTTCTCGCGACGACCTCGCTCGCGCTTTTGTTCAGATGCAGTACCAGCGAAACGACGTGGCCTTCCTCCGCGGCACCTTCCGGATGCGGGGCGACACGGTGGAGATTATCCCGGTCTACGAGGAATATGCGCTCCGAATTGAAATGTTTGGCGACGAAATCGAATCTCTCTCGACCCTGCACCCGCTAACAGGTGAGGTGCTGGGGGTCATTGACAGTGTCTCTGTTTTCCCCGCCACCCACTACGCCGCCTCACCCGAGACGATGAGGCGCGCGGTGGTCGCCATTCGCGAGGAGATGGAAGATCGTGTGGCGTGGTTTGAAAAGGCAGGAAAGCTCCTCGAGGCCCAGAGAATCCGCATGCGAACCACCTACGACCTGGAGATGATGGAACAGATTGGATTCTGCTCCGGCATCGAGAACTACTCGCGGCATATTGACGGCCGAGAACCGGGGGAGCCACCGCACTGTCTCCTGGACTACTTCCCTGACGACTTCTTGACCGTGATTGACGAGTCCCACGTGACCGTTCCTCAGATCGGTGGAATGTATGAGGGGGATGCCTCCCGCAAAAGAACCCTGGTGGAACACGGCTTTCGCCTTCCCAGTGCCCTCGACAACCGGCCGCTGCGCTTTGACGAGTTTCTTGAGCGCACCGGTCAAAGGATGTACCTGTCTGCGACTCCCGGGCCGTACGAGCGGGAGATGTCAGACGGAGTTGTCGAGCAGATTATTCGCCCCACGGGTCTTGTCGACCCGAAAGTGGAGGTCAAACCGGCGACGGGTCAGATTGATGATCTCCTCGAGCAGATTCGTGTCCGGGTAAAGAAAAACGAGCGGGTTCTTGTCACCACGCTCACCAAGAAAATGGCGGAAGACCTCACCGATTTCCTCGAAGAGGCGGGGGTCAAAGTGCGCTATTTGCACAGCGATGTCGACACGCTGAAACGCGTGGAGTTGCTCACTGAGCTCCGAGCAGGGGTCTTCGACGTCTTGGTGGGTATCAACCTGTTGAGAGAGGGCTTGGACTTACCGGAAGTGTCACTGGTGTCGATTCTTGACGCCGACAAAGAAGGCTTCCTTCGCTCACAAACCTCGCTTATCCAGACAATTGGCCGAGCTGCCAGAAACGTCGGGGGAGAGGTGCATATGTATGCCGCACAGGTCACTGACTCGATGCAGCGGGCCATTGAGGAGACCAACAGACGTCGAGAGCTCCAGGTTGCCTACAACGCCGAGCACGGCATCGATCCGACACCCCTTCGCAAGAAAATCGGTGACATCACCAGCGTGCTGGCCCGGGAAAAGGCCGATTCCGACGAACTGGTGGGTCAGTCAGAGGGTGACTCGGCCCTGCCGGTGATGCGGGCTGCGGCTGGGTCAGAGGAACTGCCGGACCTTATCCGCCAACTCACCGACCAAATGATGCAGGCCTCATCCGAGCTGAAATTTGAGCTTGCTGCGAGGCTGCGTGATGAGGTTGCTGAGCTCAAGCGAGAGCTCCGTGAATTAACCGAGCACGCCCGGAACTGAGCGCCCTCACCGAGCTCCACTGCTTACACTGAACCGTGCCCATCGAGAAGCCGAAGACCGATCAGGTCCTCTCCGTCCAAGGCGCCAGGGTTCACAACCTCAAAGACGTCCACGTCGATATTCCCCGGAACAAACTGGTCGTCTTCACCGGTCTCTCCGGTTCGGGCAAGTCCTCCCTCGCCTTTGACACCATCTTCGCGGAGGGTCAACGCCGATATGTCGAGTCTCTCTCGGCCTATGCCAGGCAATTTCTTGGCCAGGTCGACAGGCCCGATGTGGATGTCATCGAGGGCTTGAGCCCTGCCGTGTCGATTGACCAGAAGTCGACCAACCGCAACCCACGCTCGACTGTCGGCACCATCACTGAGATTCACGACTATCTGCGTTTGCTCTACGCCAGAACCGGGCAGCCGCACTGTGTGGAGTGCGGTGAGCCGATTGTGCGCCAAACAGTCCAGCAAATGGCTGACCAATTGATGGCCGGTCCCGAGGGGGAGAAGTTCCTCGTTCTGGCCCCTGTCGTGAACCAGCGAAAGGGTGAGTTTGTTGACCTACTCGCCAGCCTCCAAGCCAGTGGCTATGCCCGCGCGGTGATTGATGGCGAACAAGTGACCTTGGCGAGTCCGCCGAAGCTTGCCAAGACGAAAAAACACGACATCGAAGTCGTGGTGGATCGTCTAGTTACCGGCCCCGATATCGCCGGTCGGCTCGTCGACTCGTTGGAGACAGCGCTGGGGCTTGCTGAGGGAGCCATTCGTATTCAGTTTGTCGACCGTGAGGGCGCCGAGGCCACAAGGATTCTCAGCGAAAAGCTCAGTTGCCCCAACGGTCATCCGGTGGCACTGGGGGAAATTGAACCGCGGACGTTTTCGTTCAACTCTCCGTTTGGCGCCTGCCCCGCCTGCTCGGGCCTCGGGTTCACGATGGCCGTGGACCCCGAGATGGTGATTGGCGACCCCGCCCAATCCATCGCCGATGGCGCCATCCTGCCCTGGACACAGTCCGGGAAGGGCCTCTACGGCTATTTCCGCAATCTTCTGAACAGCCTGAGCCAAGATCTCGACTTCTCCCTCGACACTCCGTGGGAAGACCTCCCCGAGGAGGTCCAAGAGGCTGTTCTGCACGGCAATAACTTCGAAGTGGTGGTGAAGTGGCGAAACCGCTACGGCAGGGACGTGAAGTATTCCACCGGTTTTGAAGGTGTTCTGCCCTACATCGAGAGGAAATACCACGAGACCGAATCAGACTGGGCGAAACAGCGCTACGCCGAGTACTTAAGGGAGATTCCCTGCTCGTCCTGCCACGGGGCTCGTCTCAAGCCGGAAGTGCTGGCAGTCACGATTCAGGACAGGTCTATCTCGGAAGTGTCTGACCTCAGCCTGGCTGAGTCGCTTGAGTTCTCCATTGCGCTGGAATCAGTAGAGAAAGACCAGTCGATTGCGGCCCCGATTCTTCGCGAGATTCGCGCCAGGCTTACCTTTCTCGTCGAGGTGGGTCTTGGCTATCTCACCCTGTCGCGCGCAGCCGGGAGCTTGTCTGGCGGTGAAGCGCAGCGGATTCGGCTTGCCACGCAGATTGGTTCTGGTCTGACGGGTGTCCTCTATGTGCTGGACGAGCCAAGCATTGGGCTGCACCAGCGAGACAACCATCGCCTGATTGACACCCTCGTGACACTGCGGGACCTGGGGAATACCTTGATCGTGGTCGAGCACGACGAGGACACGATTCGCACCGCCGATTGGCTTGTTGACATCGGTCCTGAGGCAGGTGAACACGGTGGAACAATCGTCCACTCCGGCGCCGTCAGTTCCTTGAAAAAAGCGACCAGCTCTCTGACAGCCAAATACGTCTCCGGCGAGTGGCAAGTTGTTGAGCCCAGGGAACCACGACCGATTGATCCAGCTCGAGAAATCACGGTCCGAGGGGCGCGTGAGAACAATCTGCAGGACATCGACGTGACGATTCCCCTGGGTGTCCTGACGGCAGTGACTGGCGTGAGTGGCTCCGGCAAGTCATCGCTCGTGAACGACATTGTCTATCGCTCTCTGGCGAATCGATTAAACAAGGCGAAACACGTCCCTGGAAAACACACCCGGATTGAGGGTGTCGAGCACCTCGACAAAATTGTCCACGTCGACCAGGCCCCCATTGGTCGCACACCCCGGTCAAATCCGGCGACGTATACCGGAGTTTTCGACAAAATCCGCAGCCTCTTTGCGGAAACCGCCGAAGCGAAAATGCGGGGTTACCAACCGGGACGCTTTAGCTTCAACGTCAAAGGCGGACGGTGTGAGCACTGCGCCGGTGACGGCACCATCACCATCGAGATGAACTTCCTTCCGGACGTGTATGTGCCATGCGAGGTCTGCCACGGAGCCCGATACAACCGTGAAACCCTGCAGGTCCACTACAAGGGAAAAACCATCGCCGACGTGCTGGAGATGCCGATCGAGGTGGCCACCGAGTTTTTCGAGCCCATCAGCAGCATCCATCGTTACTTGCAGACACTTGTCGATGTGGGTCTCGGGTATGTGCGCCTCGGGCAAGCGGCCACCACGTTGTCTGGGGGAGAAGCGCAACGCGTGAAGCTGGCCACTGAACTGCAACGGCGTTCAACCGGCCGGACGATTTATGTCCTGGACGAACCGACCACGGGCCTGCATTTCCACGACGTGAAGAAGCTATTGGGTGTGTTACAGGGGCTTGTCGATAAGGGCAACAGCGTGGTCGTGATTGAACACAACCTCGATGTCATCCGCTCGGCCGACTGGATTATCGATCTGGGGCCAGAAGGTGGTGCAGGTGGTGGCACGGTCGTCACTGAAGGAACTCCAAGTGAGGTGGCTGGTGTTGATCACTCGTATACCGGTGTCTTTCTTCGAGAGGCCATGGCTGAGCGGTGAGCACGATTGCTCCGTGGCGGCCCAAACCGGCTGATATTCCCACGCAGCCGGGGGTTTACCGCTTCCTGAACTCCCGCGGTGTCGTCATCTACGTCGGGAAGGCCAAGAACCTGAGAAATCGGGTCGGAAGCTATTTCGCCTCGCCGGATCGGTTGTTAGAGCGCACCAGACGCATGGTGGAAACGGCACGGAGCGTCGACTGGACCGTGGTGCAAACAGAGCGCGCGGCTCTCCAACTGGAATACGCCTGGATCAAGGAGTTTCAGCCCGATTTCAATATTCGCTTCCGCGACGACAAGTCCTACCCCTACCTCGTCGTCACCCTCAGTGACGACATCCCACGAGTCTTCCTGTCTCGTCGAAAAGGAATCGAAGGAGCGAAGTACTTCGGCCCCTTTTCCAATTCGTGGGCACTGCGGGACACCTTGTCCACGCTGTTGCGTGCGTTTCCAGTGCGTTCCTGCACGCAAACTGTTTATCGAAAAGCACAGAAGGCGGGTCGCCCGTGTCTGCTGGGCGATATCGGCAAGTGCTCTGCCCCCTGTGTCGACCGGGTCACACCAGAAGAGCACAAAGCTCTGGCAATCGGGCTCGCATCGTTTATGGATGGGAAAGACGACCGGGTGCTTGACACCCTCCGCTACGACATGATGCAGGCTGCCGAGCGGCTGGATTTTGAGAGAGCGGCAAAGCTCCGCGACCGAATCGACGCCATCGAAACCATTCTCGTCAAGAACACAATGGTCCTCGAGGACCGTGTGGACGCGGACGTGTTCGGGATTGCCTCCGACGAGCTCCATGCCGCCGCCTATGTGTTCCGAGTGAGAGGTGGTCGGATCCGCCAGGCGAGAGGCTGGGTGTTGGACGCGGAACAGACACCGTCACCCGCCGAACTGGTCGAGACCTTGCTGCGCGATGGCTTTGACGAGTCGTTCCCACCCGCACGCACCATCGTGGTGCCGCATGCTCCGCGCGATCAAGAGCTTTGGTCCGAGCGGTTATCCGAACAGCGCAGTGAGGCAGGGGAGCGCGGATCGGTTGAGATCCGGGTGGCAAAGCGGGGTGAACTGGCGACGCTCGCCGAAACGGTGCGAATCAACGCCCGGCAAACACTGCAGTCGTTTCTCTCACAGCGTTCGAGCGACGTCGTGGCACGGTCAGCAGCGCTGGCAGAAATTGCCGATGCTCTCCACCTCGAGGAAGCCCCTCTTCGCATCGAGTGCTTCGACGTCTCACATTTGGGCGGCGAGAATCCGGTTGCATCGATGGTGGTGTTCGAGGATGGAGTTCCCAGGCGCGAGCACTACCGAAAGTTCGCTTTGGACGAGCCACGAGATGACACGGCCGGCATCTATGAGGTGGTCTCTCGGAGAGCGAAGCGCCTGCTTCAGACACCCGAAGAGTCAGAGGAGGAAAAACCGGCGTCGAAATCTGGTTTCGCCTACCCTCCGGGGCTCCTCGTGATCGATGGTGGCGTGCCACAGGTCAATGCGGCCAGACGGGCCCTCATGGATGTTGGGCTGGATATTCCAGTGTGTGGTCTTGCCAAGAGGCTCGAAGAAATTTGGCTTCCAGACGCTGACTACCCAGTGATTCTGCCTCGCTCCAGCGAAGCCTTGTTCATGTTGCAACGCGTTCGGGACGAGGCGCACAGAGTGGCTATTCAGTACCAAAGAAGCACCCGTAAACGCTCGCTGCGCAGTGAATTGGTCGATATTCCGGGTGTGGGGGAGTCGATGGCGCAGGCATTACTGAAGACTTTCGGATCGGTAGCCGCCGTCCGGAACGCAGAGGTAGACCAGCTCCGCCGGGTTCCCGGGATCGGGCCTGCGCTGGCCGAGCGCATTTACTCTTCCCTGCATTCAGGGGCGAAAGCGCCCTAGAAACCCGCAATTCGAGCATTTCTCTGGTCATCGACCGTTACGCTGGGCGTGATGACTGAGCCCGCCGTGACCGATGTCCTAATTCTCACAGGCATGTCTGGAGCCGGTCGCTCCACCGCGGCAAATGCTCTTGAGGATCAGGGCTGGTATGTCGTCGACAATCTGCCTCCCCAGATGCTGGAGCCGCTCATTGACCTGGCTGGTCAAGACTCTGAGCACCTCTCCCGCATTGCCTGTGTTGTCGATGCCCGCGGGGGACCATTTTTTGACCTCGCCAGAGACGCCATCATTGCCCTCGGCGCCCGGGACAACGTGACCGTTGTGTTTTTCGACGCCTCCGACGACGTGCTGGTGCGGCGATTTGAACAAGTCCGACGACCACACCCCCTCCAGGGTGACGGGACTCTGCTCGATGGCATCGCACGGGAACGGGAGGTCATGCAACAGGTACGAGAGCGCTCCGATGTCTTGGTCGACAGCACCGATCTCACCGTGCACCAGCTGACTAACAGCGTCAGCGAGCGGTTTACCGGGGCAAAGGCGCCGGGTGTGGCCCTCACGGTGATGAGTTTTGGATTTAAATACGGGATTCCCTCTGATGCGGACATGGTCTGGGATATGCGTTTTCTCCCGAACCCCTACTGGTCGCCCGCACTCAAGGAACTTGCCGGCACGGACGAGGAGGTCGCCACCTACGTCCTGGAACAGCCGGCGGCACGCGCCTATCTTGACGCCCAATTACAGGCGCTTCGAGTGGTGCTTGAAGGCTATGTCCGCGAAAACAAACGCTTCGCCACTCTGGCAATAGGGTGTACCGGTGGACGTCACCGCTCGGTGGCGACTGTCGAGCATGTAGCAAGCCAGTTGGAGTCCTGGGACGGTGTCCGGGCAACGGCAAAGCACCGAGACTTGGGACGGGAGTAGAAGTGGGCACAGACGACCTCACTGTCGCGGTAAAAAACGACCTGGTGAAAGTCACTCCGATGGGTCAAGCGGCCCGGCTGGCAGAGCTTGCCACCATTCTTCGGTTCGCGGGAGGTCTCCACGTCATCTCCGGGCAGGTGGCAGTAGAAGTCGAACTCGACCACAAAGAAACAGCGATGAAGCTGCGCAAGGAGCTTCTTGAGCTGCTCGGTTTTGGCACCGATGCCACGGTGATGCAGCCCACTGCGCAGAGGTCGTATCCGATCTACTTGGTCCGGGTCCGTAAAGGCGGAGACGTTCTCGCCCGCCAAATGGGAATGCTCGATCAGAAGCGCCGCCCGGTTCGTGGACTTCCGAATCGACTAACCACCAGCGCTATCGAGGAAGTCCCCGGCATTTGGCGCGGGGCCTTTCTCGCCAGTGGCCAGCTCAGTGAGCCTGGCCGATCCTCTGCGATCGAGCTGGTGTCGCCAACCTCGGAGGCTGCCGTGGCCATGGTGGGCCTTGCCGCCCGAATGGGTGTCCAAGCAAAAGCCCGAGAAGTTCGTATGGCGCAGCGCGTGATTGTCCGGGAACCAGACTCGATGTCCCATCTGCTGAAGGAAATGGGCGCGACCGACGCGATGGCCCAGTGGGAAGAAATGCGGGCCAGAAGAGAGGTGCGGGCTAGCGCGAACCGGCTCGTGAATTTTGATGACGCGAACCTTCGCCGCTCGGCTCAGGCGGCGGTGGCGGCCTGTGCCAGGGTCGAGCGAGCAATGGAGCTTCTGGGAGATGACATCCCCGATCACCTGCTCTATGCAGGCAGGTTGCGCCTCGACCATCGAGAGGCCAGTCTCGACGAGCTCGGTCACTTTGCGGATCCTCCGCTCACGAAAGATGCAGTGGCAGGTCGTATCCGGAGGTTGCTCGCAATGGCGGACAAGAAGGCTGATGAGCTTGGTGTCCCCAACACGATGGCAAGCGTCCCTGCCGACTACATCGGTTACTAAACGTTTCAGAGGCGGTTGGGTCCGTACCCGTGCGTGCGTAGACTAGAGAAACGCTCACGTCTCCCCGTCGAAAGGACATCATGGCCGCCTACACCCTGCCCGAGCTGCCCTACGACTATTCCGCTCTTGAGCCTCATATTTCGGCTCGAATCATGGAACTCCACCACAGCAAGCACCACCAGGCCTATGTTGACGGCGCCAATAACGCCCTGGCGCAAATGGCAGAAGCCCGGGAATCTGGGAACTTTGGTGCGATCAACAAGCTTGAGAAAGACCTTGCCTTCCACCTCGGAGGCCACGTTAACCACTCGATTTTCTGGACGAACATGCAGGGCCACGGCCCGGCCACTCCCGAGGGGGAGATCGCCTCGGCAATCGATGAATTCTTTGGCTCCTACGACGCCTTCAAGGCCCACTTCACCGCGGTGGCGATGGGCATTCAAGGCTCCGGATGGGCGGTGCTCTCCTGGGACCCGGTAGGAAAGCAGCTGGTTATCCAGCAGCTGTTTGACCAGCAAGCCAACACCGCCCAGGGAACCGTCCCCGTGCTCCAGCTCGACATGTGGGAGCACGCCTTCTATCTCGACTACCAGAACGTGAAGGGCGACTACGTTGCTGCCTTCTGGAACATCGTCGACTGGAACAACGTGCAAGACCGCCTAGCAGCGGCCAGAAATGGCACCTCCCTTCTCCTCCCATAGTTCTCGGTACCACCCCCACCCTCACCTGATCCCAAAAGGAGCCCCCCGTGACCACCACTGTTGCCATCAATGGATTCGGCCGTATCGGCCGGAGTTTTCTCCGCGCTGCGCTCGAGAGCAAGAACGACCTCAATATCGTCGCGGTCAATGACCTCACCGACCCCGGTGTCCTTGCCCACTTGCTGAAATACGACTCGGTGTCGGGCCGTCTCGGACACGACGTGAGCGTTGATGGGAACAACCTCGTCGTCGGGGACAAGAAAATCGCCGTGACGGCGGAGCGGGATCCCGGCGCGCTGCCTTGGGGTGAGCATGGGGTCGACGTGGTAATCGAGTCCACTGGATTTTTCACCGCTGCCGAAAAAGCCCAAGCGCACCGCGACGCCGGCGCGAAGAAGGTCATCATCTCCGCTCCAGCCAGCGGAGAGGACATCACAGTGGTGATGGGCGTGAACCACCAGGAGTACGACCCCGCGGCCCACCACATCATTTCCAACGCGTCGTGCACGACAAACTGTCTGGCGCCCATGGCAAAGGTCTTCCACGATGCAATTGGCATCGAGCGGGGCTTGATGACCACGGTGCACGCCTATACCGCAGACCAAAACCTGCAGGATGGCCCACACAGCGACTTACGCCGTGCACGGGCAGCCGCAGTGAACGTCGTTCCGACATCCACCGGAGCAGCCAAGGCAATTGGTCTTGTGATGCCAGAGCTCAACGGGAAACTCGACGGTTTTGCGCTTCGCGTGCCCGTGCCGACAGGCTCCATCACCGATTTGACCGTCGAGGCAAGCCGTGCCGTGACAGCAGACGAGGTGAAAGACCTCTACCGAAAGGCCTCTGATACCGGTCAGTGGAAGGGCGTCCTGCGCTACACCGACGAGCCGATTGTGTCGTCGGACATCGTGGGTGACCCCTACTCCTCGATCGTGGATGGTGGTCTGCTCCGCGTGCAGGACAACCAAGTGAAGATCAGCTCCTGGTACGACAACGAATGGGGCTACTCCAACCGCCTGGTTGATCTGGCTGGGTACGTCGGCTCTCAGCTGTCCTAGTGACACTCCGCACACTCGATTCCCTCGGCTCGCTGACCGGCAAAACGGTTGGGGTGCGGCTGGACCTCAACGTCCCGCTCGATGGGCAGCGGATTACCGATGACGGGCGCATCCGGGCGGCTATTCCGACTCTTGCGGACCTTGCCGAGCGTGGTGCTCGAATCGTTGTCTGGAGCCATCTCGGACGGCCTGAGGGTGCTCCAGACCCCCGCTACAGCCTTCAACCGGTGGCGGCCAGGTTGACCGAGTTGTGGCCTCACAGTGTGGTGTTTGTCGACCAGACGGCCGGTCAGGCGGTGACCGACGCCGCAGCCGCGATCGAGCCTGGGGATATTGTTCTCGCGGAAAACCTGCGCTTTGATCCTCGGGAGACGTCAAAGGCCGAGAGCGATCGCCAGGCCTTTGCGACCGAACTCGCAGCCAGCATCGACTGCTTTGTGAGCGACGG